>DATNDM010000116.1:0-4310 GCA_035553235.1 Pyrinomonadaceae bacterium
CGACCGTGGCTCGGTGTCCGAGGCGAGGCCGTCGCGGCACTCAATCTCGATCAGTTTCAGAATCACGGTTGGGAAATGCAGCGCGCCGCCGCGCTGGTTGGGAAGCATCGTGGCATCCTGTTGACGTCGATCATGCCGGGCAGTCCCGCCGCGCTGGCTGCATTGCGCGCGGGTGATGTGATTCTGAAGATCGACGACAAGGATATTCAGAGCGCTGACGAATTCACGTGGTGGCTCGAGCAGGCTGGTCCGAGTAGTTCGGTCGAGTTTACAGTCGCGCGACCTGATCGTCCGGTTGAAGAAGCGTTGAATGTGAAGTTGAGCGGAACGCTGGAGCAGTCGTTTAGTTTTAAGTGGCGCCCGCGGTTTCCAGCTACTGGAGGCTTTTCGTTGATCGATCAGGGTATCGAGACGATCGTGTTGAAGCCGTCGGTCGCTTCACAACTCGGCACGACTGCTGGTCTGCTCGTCGTCTACGTTGATCCGGTGACGGCTGCGTTTGAAGCCGGCCTGGAACCGGGCGATGTGATTCAGTCGATCAACGGCAAACCCGTATCGATGTTCAGACCCACCACTCAACCCGCCTCATTCACGTTTGAAGTAGTTCGCAAGAAAGAGAAACGCGTCGTTACCGTCGCCGCGAAAAAGAAGTAGCCACCAAAGGCACAAAAGCACAAACGAAGATGAGCTGGGAGTTCACGGTTCAAGCTTGTGCTTTTTGTGCCTTTTGTGGTCTAGCAAGTCTTTGTGCCTGGTCTGTAGTTTATGAGTCAGCCGCTGGTATGACATGCCGAGAGTGCGGGCGGCGAAGGTAACGCGGCCGTCAGCGTCGTCGAGCGCGTACTTGATTAGCTCGTGCTCGAGTAAGAATAATTCCTCGTCCAATGGCCGGCCCGAAGTCGTTATCGCTTCCTTAACCGCTAACTGTTCGCCTAATTCCTGAAACGCTGTAAGCGCGACATCGGCGGCCCGGTTCAAACTATCCTGGGATAAATCGATCGCGCGCCGGAAAGCATTGAGCGCAGCGCTGTAGTGCTCAAGCCGAGCGAGAGCCATGCCGTGTCGTTTCAGTGCTTCGGCTAACAACGATGGCCTGTCGCTGCTTTCCAACGTCCGCACCGACGACCACGCGGCCCTTTCGGCTTCTGCATTTCGTTTCTCTTTGAGGAACACGCGGGCGCGAGTTTCGTCAACCTGAGCCAATGAAATTCGATCATTGAGACACGTAAAAATTCGTCGCGCGCGATTCAGGTGCTCATGCGCCTCTTTGCAACGGTTAATTTCGAGATATAGGAAACCCAGATTGTTTTCAACGTGCGCGAGATAACGCCTGTGTTCTGCTTGTTCAAAGTGATAGCTCGCGGCGGTGTATTCCAGGAAGGCTCGATCGAGGTAGTCTTCCGCTATATCGGATTCGCGAACCTCCATAAGGACGTCACCAAGAGTCTGATGGTAACAACCCTTGAGTAACGGACTGTTGATTTTATCGAATAGAGACGCGTTGGCAGTGAGGTATGCCAACGCTTCATTGAGGGGGCTAACGTGTCGCTTGACAATGCAGGAACGAAGTATGGCCTTTGCCTTTAACTCGCAGTCGATAGTTAACTCCGCTAGCGCGAGCTTGAGGAGATCGGATGCATTGTTGTACTCACCGAGTCGCATGTAGCACAGCGCTAGTTCCGTCTGTGCTTCAGCGACTTTCTTTTTGTATTTTCGGGATTCAAAGATCGTTAGGCTCTCACTGAGGAAGTCTTTCGCTTGCTCCTGGGCCTCTTTGACTTGATCGCTGCCGATCCAGCCTGTCAATACTCCCGCTCGCATTAGTACTTCAGCTGCGATGTCGGGTTCGAGCCCTTTTATTCTTGGATGTTCATCGACGTTCGGCCATAGGCCGCTCAGTATCTCGCGCGCGTCGTCATATTCACCTTTGTTCTCAAACTCCCGCGCAAGTTTGCAGCATAGCTCCGCACGGCCTCCCACATTGAGGTTTGGATTCACCAGTTCGCGTAAGAGTGAGGTCCGTAACGTCATCGTGAGATCGCGTCTACATTACTGAGTACTCCCAACTGCGAAGTCACTGTAACGTAGTTTCTTTGCGCCTGCAAGAACAAAGTTGGGTGTAATGTAAGAATTTTTGTATTCTTTCAGGGTTCACAAAATAGTGAATCATTTTAGGGAGGATACAATAGTGAATAGATTACGCCAACTGTGTGCCGTCGCGATTCTGACTGCGGTCCTGGCTGTCCCTGCGTTTGCCGGAATAATGGACTCGCCGGGCGCGCCGGCACCGGCGCCGAGCCAAACCAGCACCTCAACCTCAACCAGTATGACGACGGTAGTCCTTACGATTCTCAGTTTGATTCGCTAAGGACGTTATCCGGGTTTTTGTATTGAGGGTTGATTACCTGCGTTCCGTGGGACGGTCTTCGTGTGTCTGTTGTTCATGTAAGCAAATTTGTATGAGATTTGTCCTGTTCAGTTTTCGTCGATAGCTTGCGAAAGCCTCTGGCGCCCGCTACAACGCGAGCGCCAATGACACGCAAAAACATCTACGCCTTCACAAAACGAGCGTTCTTAAATCCGGCATCCACTCATCAGGCCTCGTACATTCAGGCTCACGTCCAAACCGGCCACGACGGGCCAGACAAGTGGGGCGACAACCGGGTGACTATTGCCGACTGTAATCGGGTCGTCCAACTCGAGTTCTTTCTCGGCTCCAAGCGAGAAAGGCGCATCAGCCTCGCAAAGATCGACTTGCTGATCAAAATCCTGACCCAGTTTCGCGCGGCACTCGCCAAAGAGATTAACTCCATCGAGAAACAAAGCGTTTTAGTCACAAAAGGCACAAAAGTGATAACCTAACGGCCCATGTTTCCAGAAGCCGTTGAGTACTACCACGATCTGCTGTCTAACCAGGAGCTCGCCGAATCTTCGCGCGTTCTCCTCGATGAGGGCCTCGAAAACGCCAAACTGATCTTCGGCGGTCGTCGCCTGTCACCATATCTTCGTCCACACTTCGTCTCCGAGTCAGATTTCGCGCACATCTGCCAGATCTGCGAAACCGTCTGGTCAGCGATTCAGAAAGTGAAAGACGCCGCTATCGCCGATCCAAACGTCGTCGACGATCTCGGCCTGACAGAAATCGAACGCGAACTCGTCGAGATCGATCCGGGCTACGTCGCGGTCTCCCCAACCTCGCGTCTCGATTCTTTCCTGACCAAATCCGCGTACAGCTTCGTCGAACTGAATGGCGAGAGTCCGGCGGGAATCGCTTACGCGGACGCCGCTTACGACATTTTTTCTTCACTCCCAGTCATGCGCCAATTCTCCGCTGACTACAATGTACGCGCGCTGTACGGCCGCGGCCTCATGCTGGACGTGTTGATCACCTCGTACGAAGAGTTTCTCGGCAGAAAACCCGAACGCACGCCACACATTGCCATCGTCGATCTGCCCGGCGTGCCCACCGTCAAAGAGTTTGAGCTGTTCCGCGACTTCTTCGAACAGGCCGGATACCCCGCGACAATCTGCACACCGCAGGAACTCGAGTTCAGCAACGACCGCCTCAGCATTCACGGCGAAGTGATAGACATCGTTTACAAGCGCCTGCTCGTGAACGAGTACTTGCCGATCATCAAGGAATACCCGGCGCTACTTGACGCGTATCGCGCGGGCGCGATCTGCATGGTCAACAGCTTTCGTTCGAAGCTGATTCACAAGAAGGCGCTGTTTGCGGTGTTAACTGATCCGAAACATGCCGCGCTCTTTTCAGACGATGAACTCGCCGCGATTCGTGCTCACGTGCCGTGGACACGCGTCGTCAGAGATGAGCATACGGATTACTTCGGCCGTGAAGTGAACCTGCTGGATTTCATCCGCGCGGACGGCGAGCGACTGGTGCTCAAACCAAACGACGATTACGGTGGTCATGGCATCACGATCGGCTGGAACGTCGATCAACGCGGCTGGGACGAAGCCATCAACAACGCTCTCGCCGTGGGCGACTATCTCGTCCAGGAGCGCGTGCCTACCGCCCGCGAGACTTTTCCGGCACTGACTGATGACGGCCGCATCGAATTCGCCGAACAGCTCGTCGACCTCGATCCACTGTTGTTCAACGGCAAAGTCGGGTCCGCTTTCACGCGGCTTTCGTTTACTGAACTCGCCAACGTCAGCTCCGGCGGGGGCATGGTGCCCACCTACATCATCAGCAAAAAGTGACCGAAACCGAGTACAATCAAGCCGGCTCTGCTTTCTCTGTGCAACCTCTGTGTCCTCTGTGTCTCCGTGGTGCTATTGCTGAAAAATAT
>DATNDM010000117.1:0-3385 GCA_035553235.1 Pyrinomonadaceae bacterium
AATGGCGGAGGGGACAGGACTCGAACCTGCATAGCCTTTCGGCCGGCGGTTTTCAAGACCGCTGCACTACCATTATGCGACCCCTCCGCGGGTTGGCTCGACGAATATAGCGCATGCGCGGAATTCTGTTCAAACGCCGCCAATTGCGCGGAGGATGTGGATCGTGTCACGATCTGGCGTGATGCGCGTTACCATCGGCCAGATCAATACCATCAACGGCGATTTCGAGAGCAACACCGCCGGCATCATCCGCGCGATTGAACAGGCGAAGCGCGAGAGTTCAGACCTCGTGGTGCTGCCCGAGACCGCCATCCAGGGCTATACGTCGCTCGACTGGTTCCTCGACCGTGAAGTGCAACGCTGTGCACTCGAACCCCTAAACAAGATCATCGAGGCGACGAAGGGGATTACGGCGATAGTTGGGACCGTGAGGCCGTCGGACTTAACCACGGGCAGACGTCTATTCAATTCCGCCGCAGTCATTCGCAACCAGGAACTACTCGGCTTCGCTGACAAGACCCTCCTGCCCGAGTACGACGTCTTCGACGATCCGCGTTACTTCCAACCAGCCTCAGAACGACATCTCTTCCCCACCCCTGGAAAGAAACTCGGCGTCGCCGTGTGCGAAGACTTTTGGAACGATAAGACCTTCTGGCGTGAAAGACTCTATACAAACGATCCGGCGGATGAACTGATCGAGCTGGGCGCCGAAGTCCTCGTGTCGATAAACGCTTCTCCATTCAACAAAGGCAAGATGGGCCAACGCTGCGCCATGGTCTCGCACCGCGCGATGACGGCGAAGATCCCAATCGTGTTTGTAAACCTCGTCGGCGGCAACGACGGCATCATCTTCGACGGCGCGAGCATCGTCGCAAACGCATACGGCAACATCATTCTTCAGGCGCCTCCGTTCGAAGAGTTTATCGGCACCGTCGATCTCGATTCCGACGTCGCTGACAAGCGCTGCCTGCCGGGCGACGACATCGAAACGATTCACGACGCACTCGTCCTCGGCATTCGCGACTACGCACGCAAAAATGGTTTCACGCGCGCAGTGCTCGGCTTGTCAGGCGGACTCGATTCAGCGGTGGTGGCAACGCTCGCGTGCAAAGCGATCGGCGCGGAAAATGTTTTGAGTGTGACGATGCCTTCGCCTTATTCGTCGCGTTCGAGCGTCGACGATTCAGTCGAACTGGGCCGCCGTCTCGGCATGCCCGTGATCGAGCATCCGATCACTGACGCTTATGAACTGTTGCTCAAGCAGATGAAACTCGCGGCCCCTTCAGTCGAGAATCGATCGACCGCGGCGGAAAATCTTCAGTCGCGTCTCAGAGGCAACATCCTGATGACGATCTCAAACGCTGAAGGTCGCCTGCTGCTGTCAACTGGTAACAAATCCGAACTCGCGCTCGGCTACTGCACTCTCTATGGCGACACAAACGGCGGACTCGCTGTCATCGGCGACGTTCTGAAGACCGAAGTCTACGCACTGGCAAACTATCTGAACAAAGATCGCGAAGTGGTCCCGCAATCGATCATCGACAAACGACCTTCAGCTGAGCTCGCGCCAGGACAGTTTGACGATCAATCACTGCCGCCGTACGACCAGCTCGATCTCGTGTTGCGTTTGTACTTCGAGCAGAAAGCGATGCCGAACGAGATCGTCGAGACTGGCTTTGAGCCGGCGTTCGTGCGCGATATTCTTAATCGCGTCGAGTCGCCGGCAAACGAATTCAAGCGCCGGCAGTTGCCGCCGACGCTGATCATCTCGCGGAATGCGATCGGAATCGGGCGCCGTCGGCCCGTCACTCATCATTACCGGCGCGAACGTTTGAATTGCTAAGCACGCCGCAGCATTACTCGTCCGATTCAAGTTGGAAAAACAGTTGAATTAACCGCCGGTGTACGCGGATAATGGCGGACCAGCGCTCACGAACGACCAATCCCAAACGAGGTACCCTGATAATGTCTTCGAAAAAACTCTCCCTTCTTTTACTGCTCGCTGTGCTCTCAATCCCCTTTCTCATCGTCCATGCAGCCGGCGGCAGCATCGCGGGAAAGATCACCGACCCGAAAGGCAGTGTAATCGCCAATGCACTGATCACCGTCTTCAACACGGTGACAAAGCAGGACTTTTCTGCCACCACTGACGCGCAGGGCCGCTATAAAGTCGAGGGCCTGCCCGCGGGAATTTACACCGTGAGGATCACCGCAAGGGGCTTCTCCGAAGGGCGGCGCGATGAAGTGAAGATCGAAGAAAACTCCGCCATCACGATCGATATGCGGCTCGAAGTCGCGCCGGTCGAAGCGACGGTGAAGGTGGCCACGGGCCAAAAGGGCAATCAGGATCCGGTCTACCAGGCGCTCAGACAGCTCGGCAAAGGCGACGACTTCGCGGGCAATTACGCGGTGGTGAACAATCTCGCGCTCAAGCGAGATGCCGCAACGTTCACACTGAAATCAGGAGAGTTGTATTTCATCACGCCCGTCGAAGATCGTGTAACCGCGGCAGTTTTTATCGGCGACGGCGAGTTGTCATTGACTCCGCCGACCGACGTCGAGAAACGCAGTCTCAGCATTTTCACAGGCGAAGGCAGCATCACTGAACCGTTCACGAAACTCGTGCTCCGCTTCACTGACAAAACATTTGACGAGATCAAATCATCGCCGAACGCGACGATGAAGACGGGTGGTCCAGCCGCGAGCCAGGCGCGCGGAGCGTACCACGACAATCAGGAACTGCTCCGCAAACGACTGCGCGACAATCGGGAACTGCGCACGCTGTACGATCTCTATAACCCCGCGCGCGAAGGATTTTTCACGGCGTTCATTGATGGCAAGCGCTTCAGCAAACTGGTCTACATACTCGAGCCGCTCGGTGCGCCAGGTGCTACTCCAGAAGAAATCGCATTGTTCAGTTACGGTGAAACTGACGGCGGACTGTGGACCGCCTTTCATCGTGAAGAGGAATACAAGAAACACACCGCCTCCAGCTCTGAAGATAATCGACTGATCGACATCACAAAACACGAGATCGACGCGGGGATCAAAGGCGCGCACCTCGCCGCTACTGACCATCTCACGTTTCGCAACCTGCGCGCCGGCACGCGTGTAGTGCCGTTCGATCTGTACGGAACATTGCGTGTTAAGTCTGTCCAAACCGCGGACGGAACCGATCTGAGTTTCGTGCAGGAAGACAAAAACGAAGACTCGGATTTTGGTGTCATCATGCCGAAGCCACTCGAGGCAGGGCAAACCGTTCAGTTGGCGATTCAATACGAGGGCGACGACGCGCTGCGCGACTCGGGCGGCGGCAACTTCATTCTGGTTCCGCGTACGACGTGGTATCCAGCTAACCCGGGCGTGTTGGATCGAGCGATTTTCG
>DATNDM010000118.1:0-3062 GCA_035553235.1 Pyrinomonadaceae bacterium
CAGGATCGCGGTGACGCCAGTACGAACGTTGTCGCCGCGAATGATCGTTGTATGACCGACGAGAACGCCGTCGACGTCCGTGATTGCGTTGAGTGGACCAGTCGGGAGGATGCCGACAACGACGCCGGATTCACGCGCGCGTGGTCGGTTTTGAGTTCGGCCTGGCGGTGCCATCAGGATAACGAAGATAAGCGCACAGCTTACACGGATCAACATAATCATGGTTTAAACGGATTTTGGTTCGACCGGCAGGTTTGCTGCTTGCCAGCCGTCCCAACCACCGATGAGGGCGCGCGCTTTGGTCCATCCGGCCTGTCGAAGTTCCTGCGCCACACGGGCGCTGGTGGCTTCGTTTGGTCAAGCGCAATAGGCAATCAGCCATGCCTCCTTCGGGAGTTTCAACTGGTTGGCTTGAGCGACGACGTGTTCGGGCGGCATGCGCAGCGATCCTTTTGCTTGAACGTCGCTCGTGTCGCGACTTCGTTCGGTGCGAACGTCGAGCAGCACCACTTGTTCTCCTGATTTGTGTAGTTGATCCAGTTCCTCGAGCGTGATGCTCTGCGCGCTGACTGTTGGCGGCGTCGCGGACTCGATTACGGGAACCGCGCGAGGGTCCTTGACTAGTTCCGGTTGCGGCGCGGGTGGCGGGGACGGTTCTGCCGCCTCGGTTTTCGGCGAAAAGCGCGTGAGCAACATCGGCGACGCACCGTGAAGCACGATCGATATCATCACGATTAGAGCCGAGATGCGGAAGAGCACGTCGCTGCCGGGTACGCCGGCAAACACCGCGAGTAGTATCAACAATAACGAACTGAGTCCGCTTGGGCCATACCAGGCAATCAGCAGGCGGCCATGACGATCAACGTGCGAGCCGATGAGCGTCAACAGGTAGACTGGAACCCGAATGAGTATCGCGAAGGCGGCGAAGATCACGGTGCGCGTGTTGAGCCCCGAGAAGCCGGTCCAGATCAACGAAGTGCCAAAGATCACAAACGTGAACAACAACAGCATCTCGGCAGTGACGCCGCCATACTCGATAAAGCAATCGCACAGCTCGACGTCGAGCGCCGCAATCGTCAACCCGGCCGCGAACGCCGCGAGAAAACCGCTGCCGTGCACGGCTTCGGCTGCCGCGTAGGCAGTGAAGGCGACGCCGAGCGAATACAGCGACTCGTAATCGCGCCGCACGCCGATGCGTTTTCGGATTAAGTCGAGCGCCGAGACTGCCACCAGTCCAATCGCAATGCCGGCGAGTGGCCCAAGAATAAAGAGCCCGAATCCCATTTTCGCAAGATTGCCTGACCCGAAATCGTGCGGCCCCGTGAAAGCTATCGCGAGCACAACGATCGGAAGCAACACGGCGTCGTTGAGTTCGCTCTCAAGCTGGAGGGCCTGACGTGCCTGCGACGAGATGTCGCGCCGTCGTAGCAGTCCGCGCAGCAAAACAGGATCAGTCGAAGCGAGTGCGGCGCCGAGAATCGCGGCGGATGCCGGTGCGATGCCGAGTAGCCACCATGCCGCGACCGCAGTCAGCGCGGCGCACACGAGCGTGCCGGGACCAAGCATCCGGAACGCGAGGCCCGCATTTCGTCTGACCTCCTTCGTGTTGAGAGTTACAGCGTCGGTGAAGAGAACAAGCGTCAAACTGAGTGTGGCCGCAACGCGCAGAACCGGCGACTCGAGTTGCATGTTGAAGACGCCCAGACCGTAAGGCCCGAGCGCCGCGCCTATCAGTATGAACACGGCGACTTGCGGCAGACCGCTGCGGTCGACCAGTCCCGACAGCAGTGCCGAAACGATGATGACGATCCCGATCAAGGCGAGACCTGCTATTAATTTCTCCGGCTCCATTAGTGGGCCCATCCTAACGTTAGATAGAAGATTTGAAAATAGAGCCACGGACTAACACGGAAAACACGGATCAGAAAAAGAAATAAAAATGCTCTATCCGTGTTCATCCGTGTAATCTGTGGCTCAAATTTCGCTTGACAGAATTTCACTTATGGCGTGTGATAAGCCCCCGAGTAACCGCCTTTTCAAAAACCGACAAAGCTAAGGACTCCAATGAACCTTTCACTATTGGATTGGACGGTCATCGCCGCTTATTTCCTTTTCAATCTCGGTATCGGGATCTACTACGCGCGCAGAGCGAGTGGCAGCACCAGCGAGTTCTTCCTGTCGGGGCGCAACGTGCCGTGGTGGCTTGCCGGCACCTCAATGGTGGCGACGACCTTTGCTGCTGACACGCCACTCGCCGTTACGGGCTTCGTCGCCAAGAACGGCATCGCCGGCAACTGGCTCTGGTGGAACTTTGTCATGAGCGGCATGCTCACCGTCTTTCTGTACGCGCGACTGTGGCGACGCGCCGGCGTGATGACTGATATCGAGTTTGCGGAGTTGCGTTACTCCGGCAAGCCTGCTGCTTTTCTGCGTGGCTTTCGTGCTTTGTATCTCGGACTTCCGATCAACTGCATCATCCTCGGCTGGGTGAATCTCGCGATGGTGAAAATCCTCGAGAACACACTCGGAGTGACTAAGACCGGTGCGATCATGATCGTGATCGGGATGCTCATCTTCACTGCTTTTTACACGACGATTTCGGGTTTGTGGGGCGTGCTCGTTACCGACTTATTTCAGTTTGTGCTCAAGATGGGCATGGTCATCTTGCTGGCGATCCTTGCAGTCAATGCAGTTGGTGGCATCGACCAGTTGAAGACGAAGATCACGGCAATGGACGGGGGTTCCGGATCGCGTCTCGCTTTTTTACCGGAATTCAACTCCGTCTGGATGCCCGCGATTACGTTGTTTGTTTATCTCGGAGTGGTTTGGTGGTCCACCTGGTATCCCGGCGCCGAGCCCGGCGGTGGTGGTTATGTGGCCCAGCGCATCTTCTCCGCCAAAACCGAAAAGGACGGTTTGCTCGCGACGCTCTGGTTCAACATCGCACACTACGCTCTGCGTCCATGGCCGTGGATCCTGACAGCGCTTGCTTCTCTGATTCTTTATCCGACTTTGGCCGATAAGGAAGCCGGTTACATCAAGACGTTGATGGATCCGAACGT
>DATNDM010000119.1:0-3401 GCA_035553235.1 Pyrinomonadaceae bacterium
CGCGCTTCCGGCTGGAGCTCGAGCACACGCAAGGCAGTTCGCAGGCCGCACTGCACGACCAGTTCATCACGCTGGGCCACCATCACCTCGCCATTTGCGATGCCTGAAGTTACCGAGATCGAGGGTTGCGCCTCCCAAAGAATGAGGCTCTTCGAGTTGAAACTCGTATACGCGTTGGGCCAGGGCTGAAACCCTCTGATCCGGCGTTCAATATCAAAAGCGCTGAGCGACCAATCGATCAAGCCGTCTTCTTTTTTGAGAAGCGGAGCAAAAGTCGCATCGCGATCGCGCTGTGGACGTGGTGTGATTACGTTGAGGTTCGAAAGAGTTTCGCCCAAAAGTATCGCACCGATTTCCGCCAGGCGTGCCATCAACTCAGGCGCAGTTTCTTTGTCGCCGATTTTCGTTTTGGCCTGTAGCAGTATTGGACCAGTATCGAGCGTCGGTTCCATGAACATCGTCGTCACGCCCGTCTCAGTTTCGCCGTTGACGATGGCCCAGTTTGCCGGCGCCGCGCCGCGATAGAGTGGCAGTAAAGAAAAGTGAACGTTGATACAGCCGCGCCGCGGCGCGCGCAAAAACTCGTCCGGCAGGATGCGACCGTAAGCGACAACCACCACGACGTCGGCATCGTGCGAAGCGAAGAGTTGTTTCGTTTCGTCGTTCCTGATCCGCGCGGGTTGAAACACACTGAGACCGTGTGCGAGGGCAAACTCTTTGACTGGAGGAAAATTTACTTTGTTGCCGCGTCCGGCAGGTTTGTCAGGTTGCGTCCAAACGGCAACCACCTCATGACCGTCGTTTACAATCTGCCGGAGTGTCGGCACGGCAGCCTGAGGTGTGCCCATGAAGACTATCCGTGCCATCCGTGTTAATCCGTGGCAGTACCCGCCTCAGCACGTTTGGTGGTGGCTCCGACTTTTTCCGAAGCGACCTTCGCCTGCAAAAACAGCAGCAGGTAATCGCGTCCACCCGCCTTCGAATCCGTTCCCGACATGTTGAAGCCGCCAAACGGATGCACACCAACGAGCGCGCCCGTGCACTTGCGATTCAAATACAGATTCCCCACATGAAACTCTCTGCGCGCGCGCTCGAGTTTCGCTTCGTCTTGACTGTACACGGCGCCCGTCAGCCCAAACTGCGTATCGTTCGCGATCTTCAACGCGTCGTCGTAATTCTCCGCTTTGATCACGGCGAGCACGGGTCCAAAGATCTCTTCCTGCTCGATCGTCGCACCGGGCTTGACGTCAGCGATCACGGTCGGCTCGATAAAGAATCCCTGCTCGCCATCGGAACCGCCGCCGATCAGCACGCGGCCACCTTCACTCTTCCCTTTTTCAATGTACGAGTTGATCGACTTGAACGCCTTCTCGTTGATCACGGCGCTCATGGTCGTAGTCTGATCGGTCGGATCGGCAAGCTTGATCTTCGACGTGCGATCGACGATTTTCTCGAGCATCGTGTCGTAAACGCGCGAGTCGATGATTGCGCGCGAACACGCCGAACACTTCTGCCCCTGAAATCCAAAGGCCGACTGCACGACTCCCGTCGCTGCCTCGTCGAGATCCGCATCGTCGGCAACGATGATCGCGTCCTTGCCACCCATCTCCGCAACTACGCGCTTGATCCAGATCTGGCCCTCGTGAACTTTCGCGGCGCGCTCGTTGACTCGCAGTCCGACTTCTTTCGAGCCGGTGAATGCGATGAAGCGCGTCTTCGGGTGGTCCACGATAACGTCGCCGACTTCCGCGCCCGAACCCGTCATGAAGTTCACGACGCCCGGCGGCAGTCCGGCTTCTTCCAGCATCTCGAAAAACTTGAACGCGATCGCCGGCGCATCTGACGAAGGTTTCAGCACGACTGTGTTGCCCGTCACAACCGCAGCGACGGTCATTCCCGCCATGATGGCGCACGGAAAGTTCCATGGTGGAATCACCGCCCCGACACCGAGTGGCACATATTCAAGCCGGTTCTGTTCGCCTGGAATCTGCGTCAGCGGCTGGTCGCTCGCATAACGCAACATCTCGCGAGCATAGAACTCGCAGAAGTCGATCGCTTCCGCAGTGTCGCCGTCAGCTTCGGGCCATGTCTTTGCGACTTCATGAATCATCCACGCTGACAACTCGTGCTTGCGCTCGCGCATGATCGCGGCGACGCGAAACAACAAGGCCGCGCGATCCGCGGCGGACGTGTTCTTCCACGTCTCGAAAGCCTTCGCGGCTTCTTCAACGGCGCGATTGGCGAGTTCTCTTGTCGCTTTGTTGAAGCGCCCGATGACCTGCGTGCGGTTTGCGGGATTGATACTCTCGAGGAAGTTGCCGGTTCGGATTCGTTCGCCGCCGATGACGAGTGGATACTCTCGGCCGAGCTCGCTTTGAACTTTTGCGATCGCGTCGCGCATCGACGAGGCGTTTTCTTCTTTGGTGAAATCAGTAAAGGGTTCGTTACGAAATTCTGATGCCATATAAACTCCTATCCACAGATTACGCAGATTACACAGACATCGCTCTCTGTGTAATCTGCGTAATCTGCGGACTATTCTGTTAATCCCACTTGCCGGCTTTTTGTAATTTTCTAATCTTGCGCTTGACGATCTCGCGTTTGATCGCGCTCATCTTGTCGAGAAACACGATGCCGTCGCAGTGATCGGTTTCGTGCAGCATGCAGCGCGCGGTCAGTTCCATGCCGTCGAGCTCAAACCATTCGCCTTTCACATCCTGAGCGCGCACGATCGCACGCAAGCTGCGCTCGACGGGCGTGAAAATTCCGGGAAACGAGAGGCAGCCTTCCTCGCCATTCTGATTTCCCTCGACGCGCAACACCTCCGGATTGATCAACGTCACACGCTGCGACGGATCCTTGCCACCCGAGCAATCCATCACGAAGAGTCGCTGCGGCACTCCCACCTGCACGGCGGCCAGACCGACACCCGGCGCCGCGTACATCGTCTCGAACATGTTGCTGACGAGCTTCTTGAGATCGTCGTCAAACTCAGTCACCGGATCCGCAGGTATATCGAGCACCGGCGCCGGCCACTTAACTATTTCCAATAAAGCCATGACCTGATTCTAGCCACAAAAGGCACAAAATCACAAAAGAAGAAATCTTGTTAATCTTGCAAATCCTGCAATCCTGTCCATAACTACCTTTACCTAATAACCTCTCAACTGCTCTCGATACCCTTCGAAATTCCTTTTCATCTCTCCGAGGCTATCACCACCAAACTTCTCCCGCATCGCTTCCGCGAGCACGAGCGCCACCATCGACTCACCAATTACCCCCGCCGCCGGAACCGCCGTCACATCCGAGCGTTCAAACGCCGCGGCTTCTTCTTCCTTCGTGTCGATGTCGACCGAACGCAGCGCGCGCCGCAACGTCGAAAGCGGCTTTAGATGTCCGCG
>DATNDM010000120.1:0-4231 GCA_035553235.1 Pyrinomonadaceae bacterium
GATCAGCAGCTCGACGCTGATCAGCATCATGCCGATGCTCATGCCGGCCTTTAACGGGATGGCGTAAATCGGAAAGGGTTTGCCTCCGAGACTGGCGAAAGCGGTGCGCGAGTTTGCAAAAGTGTTGACGCGAATGCCGAACCACGCGACGCCGTAACTACCCGCGATGCCGACCAAGCTGAATAACAGAATGATCACGACGCGGAACGGCTCCATCGCTGAGAGCACGCCGAAGTAGAGAATTATCACGACCGCGATGAACGCTTCGAGAATGAGAATGAACTTGCCCTGCGTGGTCAGATACGTTTTGCACGTGGCGTAGATCAGCTCGGAGATCTCGCGCATCGCGCGGTGCACGGGCATTCTCTGGAGGTTCATGTAGATCGCCAGGCCGAAACCGAGGCCGAGGACGGAGATAAGAATGCCAAACAGCAGCAGATTATGGCCCGTGATGCCGTTCAGAAAGGTCACCTGGTTCAGGTCAGGCAATACCAGGTTCGCTTCGCCTCCCTGGTGTTGCGCGTAGGTCGGGATGGCAAGAGCCAGGGTCGTCACGGTGGCCGCAAACATAATTGCCGCACGGCGCAGTTTCAGCGATAGTTCCACTTCGTCAAAATCCTTTCGATTGTCTAGGTTATGGCGAGATACGCTTTACGAAAACGCGCATTATCGCCGATTTCCGCCAAAACTGTCCACAGCGCGCAGCGCAGACTCTGCGGTTCTCTGCGTACCTTTGCGTTCTCTGCGTTAAAGGCATATTTCAACACAGAGATGCGCAGAGATTACGCAGAGAAGACTCTTTTACGCAGTTTGTTGGATCGGCGCCACCTGGGGCTGCTTGCGTGTTCCCAGCCAGCGCCGGATCGAGTCGAGCATGATGATCACGGCGGCGACCATGATGATCACTGTGAGGCCGGTGTTAATGAAGCCCTGCATCGACGTTTCCGGCTTTTGCGCGAGCGGCCAGAAGATGTCGGTAATCGATTTGAACCCCGCGACGAGCGTCGTCGTGCTCACAAACGAGAGCGGCAGCAGCGTCACCCACGCATACTTCGCGCGTCCGGCGTTGATGATGATCGTCGTCGCCACGCACAAAGCCACCGCGGCGAGCAGTTGGTTCGCGACACCAAACATCGGCCAGATCGTCGAAATCGAGCCTGACCAGATAAACGCCGCCCACGCGCAAACGACCAGCGCCGAGGTGACGACAGATCCCGGCAGCCAATTCGGCTCTTCGAGTTTGTTGTAGAAACGCCCGCCAAATTCGCCCACCAGAAAACGCGCGACGCGCGTGCCCGTATCGATCGTCGTGAGTATAAAGAGCGCTTCAAACATGATCGCGAAGTGATACCAGTACTTCATCAGACCGCCGAGTCCGGGTATGCCGTCGAAAATCTTCGCGATGCCGAGCGCGAGCGTGACCGCGCCGCCAGTGCGGCCGCGCAGGTTCTTTTCGCCTGATTTCTGCTGGAGTCGATCGATCTCCTGCGGCTGAAGATTGAAGCCCTCGCCGCTATGCGTGTCGACCATTTGATGGTACGCAGCCTTTTGCGCGTCGGTGCCTTGCGGCGTGTTGATGACGAAGTAATCGCCCGGGAACAACGAAGTGGCGGCGATCAGCGCCACGACACCGACGACGCCCTCCATCAACATGCTGCCGTAACCGATCATGCGCGTGTCCGTCTCTTTCGCAATCATCTTCGGCGTCGTGCCGGAAGAGATGAGCGCGTGAAACCCCGAAATCGCGCCGCATGCAATCGTGATGAAGACGAACGGGTAAAGCTTGCCGGGAATCACCGGTCCGCCACCGGCAGTGAACGGCGTAAACGCCGGCATGTTCAGGTTCGGATGGACGAGGATCACGCCGATTATCAGGAAAGCGATCGTGCCGATCTTCAAATAAGACGACAGATAGTCGCGCGGGCAGAGCAGCATCCACACAGGCAACACCGACGCGATGAAGCCGTACGCGGCCATGATGACGATCAGGCTGTTGCGCGAGAGCGTGAACGTGTGCGCGAATCGAGAATCGCCGATCAGGCCGCCCAGATAAACGGCGAGCAGCAGTCCGATGATGCCGATCACGCTCGCTTCAACGATCCTGCCTTTGCGGAAGCGATACATGTACAGGCCCATGAAGAGCGCGAGCGGGATCGTGAAAGCGACGGTGAACGTGCCCCACGGCGATTCCGCGAGCGCGTTCACAACGACGAGACCCAATCCCGCGAGCGCAATCACGACGATGAAGAGTATCGCGACACCAGCGACGAGCCCTGACAACGGACTAATCTCCGTACGCGTCATCTCCGCCAGCGACTTGCCTTTGCGCCGCACACTCCCGGCGAGGATCATGAAATCGTGCACGGCCCCACCGAGACAAACTCCGATCACCAGCCACAACAGTCCCGGCAAAAACCCGAACTGCGCCGCCAGCACCGGTCCAATCAACGGCCCGGCGCCGGAAATCGCAGCGAAGTGATGTCCGAACAGAACCCACTTGTTCGTCGGGTAATAGTTGTGCCCATCGAACATCGTCTGCGACGGCACCGGCCTCGAGTCGTCCAGCGCCAGCACCTTCGCGGCAATGAACGCGGAGTAGTAGCGATACGAGATCGCGATAACGCAAAGTGCGCCGATGATGATTGGAAGCGCGTTCATTGAAAACTGAAGTTCTCCAGCCTCACGTGCGTTGCCTTTGCGACATTCCCGTGAGTGCACTTACTACCGAAAGCACGATTCCTACGCCAATCATTCCCAATGCAACCGTAGTGCGCGTGCTGTTACCTAACTGACTGAATAGCACTTTTAACGTTTCGTCGTGTGGCATCGCAAGCAGGCCAACGGCCACGAGAAAGGATCCCGTAGCGAGAGCTTTTAGCCACCCTGCTGACTTCGTCCGCCCGAGCGACTGGCCAATCTCGCTGCGACCATACCCGTACGACAGATAAACGGCGAAGCCTAAAAGCAGCCAGGCCACGAATCGCCACCAGGACGCTGGTGGCAGGTAGTACATCAGAAAAATATAAGAAACAACTCCCAGTGATGGAATTAACCAGGCACCAAACGGCACTCTAAACGGCCGCTTCCGTTTCGGGTCTTTGTAGCGCAAGACGATGATGCCAATACTGACCAGCAGGAACGCAAACAGTGTCCCTACGTTCGTCAGATCGACCATCTCGTCGATACTCATAATTGCGGCGAAGGCTCCGACCACAACGCCGGTAAGAATCGTGGTCACGTAAGGGGTCTTGAACCGCGGATGCACCTTCGCAAAAACTGGTGGCAGTAATCCGTCGCGGGCCATTGAGAAGAATATGCGGGGTTGTCCCATCTGAAAGACCAGCAGCACCGCCGTGTGCGCTACAACTGAACCAAACGCCACCACGGTTGCCGGCCATGTCACACCTGGCGGAGCAGCGTTTTGCAGGGCCATAGTCAGGGGCTCCGCTTGTTCGTTTGTGAGCCGCTGAATAAGTTCCGGGTAGGAAATCAATCCTGCGAATACCGCGCCGACAATCACGTACAGCACAGTGCAGATAATCAGCGACGCGATAATGCCGATGGGCAGATCGCGAGAGGGATTTCTCGTTTCTTCAGCGACAGTAGAGACCGCGTCGAACCCGATATAAGCAAAGAAGACGAGTGCTGCTCCGGTGAAAGTCCCACGCCAGCCGTTCGGTTGAAAAGGCACCCAGTTTGCGGCCATTTTCGAGGGAGACACAAAGTAGATCGCCGTTCCGATAAAGAAGAGCAGTACGACGATCTTTATGATCACCATTCCCGCGTTGAAATTTGCCGACTCACGAATGCCCCAGACCAACACGATCGTGACGCCGGCAACGATTGCAAATGCCAGCAGGTTAAGCGTGATGGCATGTCCGAAGATGTGCGGAGCATCCGCAAACATTTTCGCGTATTGCTCGGGGTTAGTACTGGCTATTTTGGCGGCAGTTCGATAATCAGTTGAGAGCCAAAGCGGAACGTGGGCATTGATTCCCATGTGTTCGAACAGATTATCGACCAGCGTGCGGAAGTAATTCGCCCAACTGATCGCTACAGCCACGTTGCCCAATGCATATTCGATGATCAAGTCCCAACCGATGATCCACGCGACCAACTCTCCCAGCGTTGCGTACGAGTAAGTGTAAGCCGAGCCCGAGATAGGAACCATCGACGCGAATTCCGCGTAACACAAAGCTGCAAAACCGCAAACGACCGCGGTGATCACGAA
>DATNDM010000121.1:0-3410 GCA_035553235.1 Pyrinomonadaceae bacterium
CAGGCCGGCGTGCGTTTCTGCATTTCTACTGGTGACGCCGGTCCGGAAGTCAGAAATCTAGCTCAATACGCGGGGATGGCGGCGGCGTTCGGCCTCTCGAAAGCCGACGCCGTCAAGTCAGTCACGCTTTATCCGGCCCAGATCTTGAACGTGGCCGACCGTTTGGGCTCGATCGAGGTTGGCAAAATGGCGAACCTGGTCGTGACCGACGGCGACTTGCTCGAGGTTCGCACCCACATAAAGTATTTGTTAATAGATGGCCGCCCGGTGGTGTTAACCAGTAGGCACACAGAATTGAACGACGCGTTCAAAAATCGGAAGTAAGAACCATCTACAGATTACGCAGATCTTTTCCGTGAATCTGCGCGATCTGTCGATACTCCCTGGAGGATTTCCCTTGTTTACTAAGAATTTACTAGCCCTGGCTGGCATTTTTATCTTCTCAATCGGCGCGTATTCGCAAACGAAACTTCTGCGGTTCCCAGACATCCGCGGCGACCGCGTCGTCTTCACTTACGCGGGCGACCTTTGGACCGCGCCTTCCAGCGGCGGCGCCGCGACGCGTTTGACGTCGCATCCGGGCGTCGAAGTCTTCGGCAAGTTCTCTCCTGACGGCAAGTGGATCGCATTCACGGGCCAGTACGACGGCGACGAACAGGTCTACGTCGTTCCGACCTCCGGCGGCGAGCCGCGCCAACTGACTTTCTATCCGGCGAAGGGCCCGCTCGCGCCACGCTGGGGCTGGGACAACCAGGTGTTTGGCTGGTCCAAAGACAGCAAGCGCATCATCTTCCGTTCGCTGCGCGACTCGTGGGCACTTCCGATCGCGCGTTTGTTTACGGTTTCCATCGATGGTGGTCCATCAACACCGCTGCCGATGCCGACCGCCGGTTCCGGTGACTTGTCGCCGAACAACGACCAGATCGTTTACTCGCCGCAGTCGCGCGACTTCCGATCCGAGAAGCGTTATGGCGGTGGCGAGGCAAACCGACTCTACATCTTCAACCTGAGCACCAACGCCGCGAAGCGCATCACCGAAGGCCCGCGCGCCACGCGCGACGCGATGTGGATCGGCGATAATATCTTCTACAACTCCGATCAGGACGGTCATTTCAATCTCTATGTTTACAACGTGCCGAGCGGGCGCACCACGCAGGTCACTACCAGCAAAACGTGGGACGTGCGTTGGCCCAGTTCAGACAACGAAGGCCAGATCGTTTACGAGCTGAACGGCGAGCTCGTCGTCATGGACGCGCGCACGAAGAAGAGCAATGCGATTTCGATCAACGTTCCGGCTGAAGGGAATTGGAGCAGACCGAGTCGCGTATCGGCGGCGAATTTGATCGAGTCAGTTGGGTTGAGTCCGAAGGGCGAGCGCGCGCTGTTTGCCGCGCGCGGCGATATTTTCACGACGCCGATCGAGAAAGGCCCAACGCGAAATCTGACCGAGTCTTCAGGCGCGCATGACAAATGGCCCAGTTGGTCTCCTGACGGTTCGCAGATCGCGTTCATCTCCGACAAGAGTGGTGAAGAAGAGCTTTACCTGATTCCGCAGGATGGTTCGAAGCCCGCGGAGCAGATCACGCAGGGCGGACAGGCGATGCGCTATTCGCCGGAGTGGGCGCCCGATGGAAAGCGAATCGCGTTCAGCGATAAGGACGGCAAGCTGTTTGTCATCACGCTCGCGGATCGAAAGATGGTTCAAGTGACGGATTCGCCGCGTGGTCAGATACGTGATTACACGTGGTCGCCGCGCGGAAACTTCCTCGCGTTCACGATGGTCAATAAGAACCAGTTTCAGTCGGTTTTCGTTTGGAGCGCGAATGATGGCCAGCTTCGGCAAGTCACTGACGACTATTTCAACTCCTACAATCCGGCCTGGGATCCGCAGGGCAACTACCTTTATTTCCTGAGCGACCGCGAGTTTGCGCCACAGATTTCAAACATTGAATTCAATTACGCGACGAATCGCCCGACTTACATCTACGCGCTGACTTTGCGTAAAGATGTTAAGAACCCATTTCCGCCGGAGAGTGATGAGGTAACGATCGCGAAGACTTCGGACGATGGGCCAAAGCCAGCCGCTTCGCCGGCAGAGAAACCGGCCGAGTCGCCGGCTCCTGCTGAACCGAAGCCGGAAGCCGCGGCGCCGAAACCGCCCGCGCCACCCGCCACGATGAACATCGACTTCGACGGCATTATGAATCGCCTCGCGCGTGTTCCGGTTGGTGCTGAAAACTACGTCGGTCTGTCTGCGAAGACTGGCCATCTGCTGTATGTAGTTGGCGGCGCCCCTTATTACGGCCGCCAGAGCGATCGCACTGCGTCGCTGCGCATCTACTCGATCAAAGACCGCAAGGAAACGACGCTCGTCGAAGACATGCGCGGCTACACGCTTTCAGAAGACGGCTCGAAAGTTCTGGTCGCGCAGGGACCGGGTTGGAACCTCTACGACGCGACACCGCAAGGTGAAAAAACGAAGAAGGCAGTGGCGACGAATGGCATGTACGTCGATCGCGTGCCGACTGAAGAGTGGAACCAGATCTTCAATGAAGTTTGGCGCCGTTATCGCGATTGGTTCTACGTGTCGAACATGCACGGCTTTGATTGGATCGCGTTGCGCGAACAGTACAAGCCGCTGCTGAAGTATGTGCAGCACCGCTCGGATCTCAACTACGTGATCAGCGAGATGATTGCCGAGTTAACAGTGCAGCATGCGTACATCGATGGCGGTGATTTCCAGATTCCGCCGCGGCCGCGTTCTGGCTTGCCGGGTGCGCGGTTTGAACTCGATCCGCAGTCTGGTCGTTATCGCATATCGAAGATCTTCGCGGGCGACAACTCGGAAGACATTTATCGTTCACCACTGACGGAAGTCGGCGTGAATGCGAGTGTTGGTGATTACGTGCTCGCGATCAACGGTGAAGAGTTGAAGGCGACCGACGATCCGTATCGTCTGCTCCGCAATGCAGCCGACAATCCGGTGCAGCTCACTCTCAACAAGATTCCGTCCATGCAGGGTGCGCGCACGGTTTCTTACAAACCGGTCACCGATGAGCAAAGCCTGATCTATCTCGATTGGGTCGATCACAATCGCGAACAGGTAGCGAAAGAGACGAATGGACGCGTCGGTTATCTGCACGTTCCGGACATGGGCGCGAACGGTATACGCGAGTTTATCAAGTGGTACTACCCGCAACTGAAGAAGGAAGCGCTGATTGTCGACGTGCGTGCGAACGGCGGCGGCAACGTTTCGCGTATGCTGATCGAGCGTCTGCGTCGAAAAGTGTTGGCGTTGAATTATTCGCGGACCAACGACGATGCGAGCACGTATCCTGACGGCGTTTTCATCGGACCGATGGTGGCGCTGCTCGATGAGAACTCCGCGTCAGACGGCGACATCTTCCCGG
>DATNDM010000122.1:0-12548 GCA_035553235.1 Pyrinomonadaceae bacterium
GGAAAACTTCACCCACTTCAGATCATCCGGCAGATCCCTGCTCGTTTCGACGTCGCGAACTTTCCACTCCTGCCAATCGGAACCTGAAGCTGACAAACTGTAAGCGAGCAGTTTGCCGTCGGGACTGACTTGCAGACCCGACACAGCAACGGTGCCGTCGGCTGAAAGCGTATTCGGATCGAGCACCATCTTCGGTTGCGCGTCGAGGGCCGTTACCGTGTAAAGCACGGCCTGGTTCTGCAAACCGCTGTTGCGCGTGTAGAAGTAGCGATTGCCTTCCTTGAATGGAATGCCGTACTTCTCGTAATTCCAGAGCTTCGTCAGTCGATCCTTGATAGCCGTGCGCTGCGGAATCGATTCGAGAAACGCAAACGTCAACTTGTTTTCGGCCTCGACCCAGGAGCGTGTCTCCGGCGAATCGAGATCTTCCAGCCAGCGATACGGATCGGCGACTTTCACGCCGTGATAATCGTCAACTTGATCGCCCTTCCGGGCTACAGGGTAAGTGGATGGTTTAATCATTTGCTGCGCGGCACCTGCTAACAAACACACAAGGAGAGCAAAGCGAATCGGTGGGTGAAAAGACATGACACAAGCTCCCTTTCTGATCTCGACGCGACAGTATACATTTTCAGCCACAGATTACGCAGA
Organism: Pyrinomonadaceae bacterium; assembly: GCA_035553235.1. Classification (GTDB taxonomy): domain Bacteria; phylum Acidobacteriota; class Blastocatellia; order Pyrinomonadales; family Pyrinomonadaceae; genus PSRF01. The sequence continues at coordinate 652 of DATNDM010000122.1, forward strand.
TCACACAGATCGGGCAGGAAGATCCGTGTAATCCGTGGCTAAAAACAGGTTGACAACTCGACACCGTATGCGCGAATCTAACCCCACGCTGTCGCCCCCCGACGCGTATCGGCTGTAGCCCTAATTCTCCAGGAAAAATTATGAGTACTACCACTACCCGTCTCGCTCTTTTTGTTGTTGCCCTTCTTTTTGCTGCCGTGGAGACGAGGGCACAGGAGAGTAGCGCAGTTCGTCCCCGCGTTGTCACCGCCGTTCCGCAGCAACAGCAGCAGCAAACCCCGACGAACCCCACATTGCCGCAAGCCCGCCCAGCGGATCTTGGACCGACTTTACCTGCGGTTGAAATGGACGCGCAGAAGAAGACTGCCGCGCCGATTACGCTGCTGACGCCTTCCGTCATTTCAGCCCGCATCTCCGAAGCACAGCGGATGTTCAAGACGCGTCCGAAGCCGACCGCAATGGCAGTCGGGCAGATCGACTACGTCACGATCGCAGCGCTCGATCGCGAAACAGCGCGCACGCACTTCATCACGGTCCTAAAGAAAACTTTCCTGACAAAAGACGCTGACATCGTTACTACAACTTCCGAAGGAACTAACGTCACCGTACACATCGTTCGCGCAAACGGCGTCAACACCGCGATGACGATCTTTACTCCAGACGGCAAATCGCTCACGCCGCTGACGATCGAATATCCAATAGAGCGCGGTGGAAAGTTCCTCGAGACCGCTTATTACACTTCGGCTCATCCGGCGCTGCTTTCGCCGGATCTCGTGCGCTCAGGACAAGGATACGTGCGCAACATGCTCGATCTCGCCGCGAAGCGTTTGCGCGAAAAAGGCGTCGCGATCTCGCCGCAGCTTGTCGACGTGGCTGAGCGTTTGTGTGTTGTCGAACACGTCGACCACCAACGCTTCCGCGATGAGAATCGGCTCGCTCTGTACGATGAGATCTATTCGCTGTTTGCACTCAACCAGATCGACACGTACCGCTTTTCCGTGAGTTCGGCGGGCGCGGGCGGCATGGTGCAGATGATTCCGTGGGCTTACAACCTCGAACGTACGCGTTATCCCGGCGTCGGTTTGATTCCTGATTTTGTGACCGGAATGCGCAACCACGGTAACGCGCTCCAGGCGATGCTGCTTTACATGCACGACACCTGGACCGAGATGAGCGCGAACACTGACGTGCAATACGCGCTCAACTCGAAGCTCGCGACCCAGACTGAATTGCTCGCCGCGGCTTACAACTCAAACGCGGCCAGGCTGCCCGGATATTTGAAACGTGGTGGCGAAAACTGGCGCACGCTGATCCCGCGTGAAACGCAGATGTACTTGCAGATTTACAAGTCCTTCGAAGGCTTAGTTCCGATGCAGAGCCGCGCCACCGATCTGCGTTAATCAGTGGCGACAACGGATCCCGAATCCGCGTACTGTAGTTTGTACAGTTTCCAGTAAAGTCCACGCTCAGCTAGCAATTCTTGATGCGTTCCCTGCTCGCGAATCTCACCGTGATGCATGACGATGATCCGGTCCGCATTTTGAATCGTTGAGAGCCGGTGCGCGACCACGATCGATGTCCGGTCGCGCATCACGCGTTCGATGGCGCGCTGGATCAACTGTTCAGTCTCGGTATCGATCGAACTGGTCGCCTCGTCGAGAATCAGAATCGCCGGGTCAAACGCCAGCGCACGCGCAAACGAGATCAGCTGTTTCTGTCCCACCGATAACCCCGCGCCACGCTCGCGCACTTCGGCCTGGTATCCACCCTTCAAACGACGAATAAAGCCGTCGGCATGAACTTCCTGCGCCGCCCAGCGCACGCGATCTTCTGCGATGTCTTCGCGTCCGAGACGAATGTTGCCCTCGATCGTGCCGCTGAACAGAAATATTTCCTGCAGCACGACCGCAAAATTCTTTCGCAACTCGCGCAGGTCCCAGTCGCGCAGGTCAACACCATCGAGCAGTATGCGACCGCGCTGGATATCGTAGAAACGCATCAACAGGTTCGTGATCGTCGTCTTGCCCGAACCAGTGTGACCAACAAGCGCGATCGACTGCCCCGGCTCGACCGTAAACGACACGTCCTTCAAAACCCAGTCTTCGTCTTTGTAAGCAAACCAAACATTCTGAAACTCAATGCGGCCCCGTGCCCGCTCGGCTTTCAGGGCTTTCTCCGGCGACAACACCGCGATCGGCTGGTCGAGTGTCTTGAAGATGCGATGCGATGCGACGACCGCGGCTTGCAGCACGTTGTACTTGTCGGAGATGTCGCGAATCGGCTGAAACAACATCTGCGAATACTGAATGAACGCGACGAGGGCGCCGAGTGTGAGCACGGTATGCAGGGGCGTGTTTTGCATCACTCGATAGCCGCCGTACCAGATGAGCAGCGCGATGCCGATCGCGCCGATCAAATCGACGAGCGGGAAGAAGATTGCGTAATAAAAGATCGTATCGATGTTCGCGCGACGATAGTCTTCGTTGATGCGGTCAAACTTGCTGAGCGACTTCGCTTCCGCGTTGAAGAGCTGAACGGTTTGCGCGCCGGCAAAGTGTTCCTGCAGGAAGGCGTTGATGCGGGCGATACGTGTACGCACCGCGTCGTAGCCCTTGCGTGCGCCGCGTCGAAACCACGTGGTTGCGGCAAACAGCATCGGCACGGTCAGCAAACTGACGAGCGTGAGCTTCGGATCTGTCCACGCCATCACGGTGATGATCGCGCCGATCATCACGAGATCGCCGAGCAGATCGGTGACGCCTTCAGTGAATAGCTGGTTGAGTGAATCGACGTCGGTAGTGAGGCGCGTCATGATGCGGCCGACCGGATTGCGATCGTAGTATGCGACTTCCTGGTTCTGGAGTTTGCTGTAAAGCTCCTTGCGGATGTCGAACATCACGTACTGCCCGATACTGTTGACGAGGATCGACTGTAGATACGAGAAGATCAGACGCAACACTTGCGTCGCAAGATAAAGTCCGACCAGCAGCATCATGCCATCGGTCTTGCGCGGCAGGATGTACCAGTCGATCGCGTACTGCGTAAACTTCGGCTGCAGGATGCCGAGCAGGTTCAGCACAAGCGTGAGCACCAGCGCCGGGATCAAAAGGCGCCCGTACGGCCTGAGATAGCGCAGCAGCCGCCGCGCCACCTGAAGATCGTAAGTCTTCCCGATCGCCTCTTCCTCGTGATATTGCTTTACCGCTGTAGACATCTATTTCAGAACCATCCACAGATTACGCAGACGTTTTTAGAAAAGGTCTGCGTAATCTGTGGATGGCTTTGTCAGGTTGCTGCTAACTCCTCTTCGAGTAACTGTCGCTCATACAAATCAGCATACTCACCACCGAGCGCCAGTAACTCTTCATGCGTTCCCTGCTCGATCAAGCTTCCTTCATCAAGCACGCAGATCATGTCAGCCTCGCGCACGGTCGAAACTCGATGCGAAATGATCACGCTCGTTCGATCACGCATCACACCGCGCAATTGCCCCAGAATCTTCTCCTCCGTGTACGTATCGACCGACGACAACGAATCGTCGAGAATCAAAATCTTCGGCTCACGCAAAACAGCCCGCGCAATCGCCGTGCGTTGCTTTTGCCCGCCCGACAACGTGATCCCGCGCTCACCAACGAGCGCGTCGAACCGGTCCGGAAACGAAGCAATATCTTCGGACAATCCCGCAATCTCCGCCGCCCACTCAACCTCGGCCGTCTCAGCTTTCTCGACGCCGAATGCGATGTTTCCCTTCACCGAATCGCTGAACAGAAACGTCTCCTGCGGCACGTAACCGATGCTTGCCCGCAGTTGCGCGAGCGGGTAATCGCGGATATCGATGTCGTCGATGAATACGGTGCCCGGCGGCGCTTCAATCAAACGCGGAATCAAGTTCGCGATTGTCGACTTTCCGCTGCCCGTGCGCCCGACAAACGCAACGATGTGACCCTCTGGAATCGTGAGCGTCAGATTTTTCAGCACCGGCTCGTCATTTTGGTGATAACGAAACGTCAGGTCACGAAACTCGATCTTCCCTTTGATCGGCGGTTGCTCGACTGTGCGCGGCGTATCGGCGATTGAGGGCTCGATACGCAGAATCGCGTTGAGTCGCTTCAAGCTCGCGGTCCCGCGTTGATAAAGGTTCACGACGTATCCGAGCGCGATCAGCGGCCAGATCAGTCGCGTGAGATACAGATTAAACATCGTAAACTCACCGACCGTGATCTCGCCGCGCACCGCCAGCGGCACCCCGGCCCAAATAATCAGCACGTAACCAAACCCGATTAGAAACGTCATCAACGGACGCATCAGCGCCTCGACTTTTACCAGCCCGAGATTGCGCTCCGCGTACTGCCAGTTGAGATTGTTGAAGGCCGCCATCTCGGCGTCTTCCTGCGCATACGCGCGCACCACGCGCACACCGCCGAAGTTCTCCTGCGCGCGAGCGGTTATCTGTCCGAAGAAGTCCTGAATCTTTTCGAACCGCGTGTGGACTTGTTGTCCAAAGACCTTAACCGTCAATGAAACGAGCGGCATCGTGAGGAAGAGCAGGAGCGTCAGCCACCAGTTCAACATGAATAGAAACGGCAGCACCAGGACAACGACAAACACCGTCTGTAACGCGTACATGATTACGGGCCCGGCAAGTTGCCTTACCGCGGACAAATCATTCGTGGCGCGTGCCATCAGGTCGCCCGTGCGATGCTCGTGGAAAAACGAAAGCGGTTGATCGACGAGGTGACGATAAAACTCGTCGCGCATGTCGTACTCGATGTTGCGCGACATGCCGATCAGAATTCGGCGCTGCAGGAAGAGAAAGAGACCGCTGATCAGGCTCGCGCCGAGCACCTTGCCCGCCGAGATCGTGAGTCTTGACCAGGAAATCTCCGTCCAGTTTGCGTCAACAGCCTGGCCGACAATGAGTGGAATGAAAAGCCCGGCGGTAACACTGGCGAGAATGCAGGCAATGCCGACAATGAGTTGAGCTTTGTACTTCCGAAAATAGGACGCGAACTTCCTTAGATCTTCCACGTGAGGATAATAGCATCCGTGTCATCTGTCGCTTAAACGAGCCGCAAATATGTACTGATCGCGGTCGCAGCGAGTTTCTCGTCTTTGTCGAAAAGTTCGGCGGAAACTGTGACGACTTTTCTGCCCGCACGCACTACGCGCGCTGACGCTTTCGCTAAACCTTCAGTCACCGGTCGTAAGTAATGAATGGTGAGATCGACGGTTACCGTGCGTTCGCCGTCCGCGAGCATCGCCATGATCGCGATCGCCATGGCTGAGTCGATGAGAGTCGCGACGACCCCTCCGTGCGCGATGGCGTCGTTTCGCATGTGCTCGTGACGCAGGTTCATGGTGAGCACCGCATGGCCGGGCTCGGCCAGGACGACCTCGATTCCCAGCAACTTCGCAAACGGAACGTGTTCGAGTGTCATGAGCGATAAGTCTCTTCGGGATTGGCGGGCTCGACGATCACGGCTGTGCCGTAAGCCAGGACTTCCGTCACGCCCTGCGAAAGTTCGGTGGTGTCGTAACGGGCGCCGATGATGGCGTTTGCGCCGATCTCGGTGGCATGCTGAATCATGATGTCAAACGCATCATTGCGCGTTTGTTCGCAGAGCTTGGTCCAGACGGTGATGTTGCCGCCGACAATTGTCTGGAGGGTTGCACCGAGCGTGGCGAACACGTTGCGCGAGCGCACAACGATGCCGCGCACGACGCCGAGGTTCTGCATGACGCGGTAATTCGGCAGTTCGAAAGCGGTGGTCACCATCTGGTGCGAAACGGAGTAACGCGGCGCGCTGACGGCGTAAGGAACGCGTTGTTGCATGTCTGACATCGATCGTCTCCTTTAAGCACAAGCACAAAGAGGACCACCAGAGACACAAAACTGATTAAGACTTGTTTGTGCCTTTTCTGGTCCTCTTTGTGCTTTTTGTATACAGGCTTGTGTTTTGAGATCTGACTTTTGGAATGTGTAGAAATTTTTCGAGATCACAGCGACCATTTTGATCGAACACGACGCCTTCCTGTTCGAGCATGCGCTGTTGCTTGTCGAAAGGTAAGACGATCCGGCCGGTCGAAGTTTTTCCTTGCGCGTTCAGTACGCGATGCCACGGTGTGCCTTCGGGCGAAGAGTGCATGCAGAAACCGACGGTGCGCGGTGTGTAGCCGTCGCCGAGCAGTTCAGCGATCTGACCGTAAGTCATCACACGCCCTCGCGGGATACGTCGCACGATTGCATATACGCGCTCGCGATATTTCGGGTTTTCTTTAACCACAGATTACACGGTTCGCAAAACAACTCGCGCCGGGGCGCCGTCGCCCTTCGTGCTTCTTAAACGCAAGGGTAAGCAAATGAGTTCATACTCGCCGGCGGGAACCTCAGTCAGGTTCAAGCCTTCAAGAATCACGACGCCGTGCGACAGCAGCGCCAAATGCGTCTCGTGGTTCGACGAATCGTACTTCTCTATCGATAAGTAATCGATACCGACGAGTTTTATTCCGCGCTCGACCAATCGTTGCGCCGCTTTGATATCCAGATAGGTGAAGTCAGTATGAAACTCCGGTTTCTCCTCGCTCCAGAATGCGGAATTGCGCGTTTTGAAGAGAATGCGCGTCGTGCCGGGCGCGCACTGGTCCAAAGCAAACTTTTCGTCAATCACGGTCACGTGGTGTGGCACTTCAACGACTTGCGCTGCACCGATCAGCACGTCGAGCGGTAACGATTCGATCTTCGCGGCGCCTTCGATAAAGTGCGCGGGCGCATCGACGTGCGTGCCCGTGTGCGCCCCGAAGTTGAGCATCGAAACGTTCGCGGGATCACCTGATGAAAGACTGCGCCAGACCGTGAGTTGCACCGATGGATCATCGGGCCAGGTGGGTAGTTCGTTGCTGATCGGAACGGTTATGTCGTAAATGGGCACCGCCCGAATAGTAGTAGCCGTTAAAGAATGGTGTCAATTTGATCCGGCAATTCGATCGCATATACTGGCGCTGCATGAACGCGCCTTTTCGACTCGCCGCTTCGAGCTACTTGAATTCAGCACCGCTAATCTGGAGCTTTTTACACGGGCCACATGAAGGTATGGTTGACTTTGTCGAAGCCGTGCCGGCGCACTGTGCGCAACTGCTTTCGCAATCCGAAGTCGAAGGCGCGCTCGTGCCCGTGATTGAGTACCAGCGGATTGACGGCGGCGCGCTGGTGCCGAACGTTTGTGTTGGGTCGCAGAAGGAAGTGTTGAGCGTGGTGCTGGTGTCGAAGAACAAGCGACTCGAGAACATTCAGAGTGTGGCGCTGGATGAGTCGTCTCGGACCTCGGCGACACTCGTGAAAGTGATCTTCAGAGAGTTTCTCGAGCGCGAGCCGGAGTGGACCACGCGCGCGCCGAATCTCGAACACATGCTCGAGCAGAACGATGCGGCGCTGATCATCGGCGATCCGGGGATGGCGATTCCGAGACTGCGATTGAACGTCTGGGACATGGCGAGTCTCTGGAATGAGTACACCGGACTTGGCTTCGTTTTTGCGATGTGGATGGTGCGAGACAAGGTGGTCGCAAGGGCGCGTGCAGTTGATTTCGCGGGTGCACGCGATGAAGGCGTGGCGCATATCGAGGAGATTGTGCGGACGTATCAGGATAAAATCCCGATGTCGGTTGAGGAGCTGCGAAACTACTTGACCGAGAACATCGTTTTCAGAGTAGATGAGTCGATGGAAAGAGGGCTACGGCTCTATTTCGAGTTGGCTTTCAAGCACGGACTCATCGAACGCGTGAAGCCGCTGAGGTTTATTTAGATGTCGAACATTCAACCAATTCTCGATCGCGTGCTGGCTGGTGAGCGCATGAGTGTTGAGGAATGCACGCTCCTTCTCGAATCGCACGACATCGCGCGGATGGGCGTTGCAGCCGATGAGATACGCGCGCGCCGCCATCCCGACAACATCGTCACCTATATCATCGATCGCAACATCAACTACACGAACGTCTGCAACGTCGTCTGCACGTTCTGCGCGTTCTATCGTCGCCCCGGCGCGCCTGATACTTACGTCCGCACGTTCGACGAGATTTGCCAGAAGATTGAGGAGACGATCGCGCTCGGCGGTACAGGCGTGTTGATGCAGGGTGGTCTGCATCCTGATTTCGGCATCGAGTGGTACGAGGATCTGCTGCGCTCATTGCGCGCGAAATATCCGGGCTTTCAGTTGCACTGCTTCTCGCCGCCCGAGATTCACAACATCCACCTGATCTCGAAACTCGATTACGAAACGATCCTCGCGCGCTTGAAGGATGCAGGCCTTTACAGTCTGCCCGGCGGCGGCGCCGAGATTCTCGATGACGAAGTGCGCAAGCGTGTGGCAACGAAGTGCACGACCGACGAGTGGCTGGATGTCATGCGCGCGGTCCATCGTGTCGGCTTGAGATCAACTGCGACGATGATGTTTGGGATCGGAGATAAGATCGAGCATCGCGTCAGGCACTTGCGGCGGATTCGCGATCTACAGGACGAGACGGGCGGCTTCACGGCGTTCATTCCGTGGACGTTTCAACGCGAGAACACTGCTCTTGGGCGCAAGATCAAGGACGAACCGACTGGCGTGGATTATCTGAAGATGCTGGCGGTGTCGCGCCTGTTCCTAGACAACATCGAGAACTTTCAGTCGTCGTGGTTGACGCAGGGTTTGCGGCTCGGGCAGGTGGCGTTACGTTTCGGCGCAAACGACATGGGCTCGATCATGATCGAGGAGAACGTCGTCTCCGCCGCGGGTGCGAATAATGAAGCGGATGAGAAGATGCTTCAATTCCTCATCCGCGAAGCTGGTTTCATCCCGCAGCAACGCGACATCCTTTACAAACATGTTATTAGGCCGCGGATTAACGCGGATGACCGCGGATCGATCCGCGAAAATCCGCGTTTATCCGCGGCTTAAATTACGTTACCGCGAAGTCGTATTGCTCCTGGTGGATCGTCTCATCACTCGTGATGTCGATCGGCCCAAGGTAATCTTCAATCTCGATCATCACATCGCGCTCGCTGCTGCGTAGCGCCTTCGCCACATCAGGATTGATTCGCAAGGTGACCTGCTTGTTGTCCTTGTCGCCGTTAATCCCCTTCGCCAGCCGTCGCGCTTCCTCGAGCAGTTCGTAACAGATCGTCTGCGGCGACTTCACCAGTCCTGCGCCCTGGCAATACTGGCACGGCGAACAGAGCGTCCGCTCCAGCGACTGCTTCACACGCTTGCGCGTCATGATCACGAGCCCGAAGTCGTTGAATGAAAGCACCTTTGTCGGCGACTTGTCATTCCGCAACGCTTCCTGCAGCGCCTGCATGACCTTCTGCCGGTTGCGACGCTCTTCCATGTCGATCAAGTCGAGCACGATGATGCCGCCCAGATCGCGCAGACGTATCTGCCGTACGATCTCGTCGACCGCTTCGAGGTTCGTCCGCGTGATCGTATCTTCGAGCCGGCCACTGCCACGACCGACAAACTTGCCCGTGTTTACGTCGATCGCGACGAGCGCCTCAGTCTGGTTAATGACGAGATAACCGCCCGACTTCAGCCAGACACGCGGCTTGATCGCCTTGTCGATCTCAACCTGCACGCCATACGCTTCGAGTATCGGCTGGTCCTTCGTGTAAAGCTTGACGCGCTTCACGAGACGCGGCTGAATGCGATTGATGAACTCGACTATCGCCTGGTACTCCTCTTCCGAATCGACGCGAATCGATTCGAAGTCGTCTGACAATTGATCGCGCAGCAGTCGCTGGACCAGATCCAGATCGCGATGCACGAGCGACGGCGCTTTCGACTTCTCGGCAGCGGCGCGAATGTCCAGCCACGTACGCACGAGGTAACGAACGTCTTCGCGCAGGTCCTTATCGCTAATGCCCACGCCGGCTGTACGCACGATGAATCCGCCCGAAGGAATGTCTTCCTCAGCGCGGATCGTCTGGATCAACTTCCGCAACCGGTGGCGCTCGTTATCTGATTCGATCTTGCGCGAAACACCCACGTGCTCGACGGTCGGCATGTAAACGAGGAAACGTCCGGGCAAGGCGATGTGCGACGTGATGCGCGCGCCTTTCTTCGCAATCGGCTCTTTCGCTATCTGAACGAGTATTTCCTGGCCTTCACTCAGCAGGTCGGTGATGGCCGGCTGGTGACGCTCGCGTCTTGACTGACCGCGATAATTACGCTGATCGCGTTTCTCACGCTGCTCACGCGGTCGTGGACGATCTTTCGGTTCCGGCGCGGGCGGTGGTGGCGCAACGATCTCTTCCGGCTCTGTAAACTGTATCGGCTCGACGTCGTCGTCCTCACCATTCGAGTGGCCGTCCACCGGGTGGTCCATTTCGGTCGCGGGCGCACCCGGCGGCTTGCCCTTGCCGGTGCGACGTCGTCTGCGTCCACCGCGTCGCGTCGCAAATTCACCACGCGACTGTCCTTCAACAATGCGCGCGTCAGAATCACCATACGCAGCAACAGACTCGCCTGAATCTTCACCCTCAGCACTCGCAGCTCGCTTCTTCGAAGACTTCTTGCTTGACGCTTTCTTCTTCGACGCGGTCTTGGTCGCGGCTTTCGCTGGTCGCTTTTTCGCCGCAGACTTGCGCGCCCGTTTCGACGACTGTTTCTCTTCGACAACCCCCGGCGCTGCTGCTTCTTCTTCGTCATCGCTGATACGCTGGAAGCCGGTGCTGGGCAGCGTCTGCGGACTAACATCGTCGATGAAAGTCGAGACGTGTGCTTCGAGCGGTCTGCTTTCCTCTCGAATCGGGTCCGCTTCGACTTCGTCATCCGCGATTCGCTCAAAGGCGTCGCTGCCGAAGCCGCCGGTCAGTATCGAGCCGACTTCGGCGGTCCGGAAATCATCGTCAATGTTGAACTCGACCGCGTGAATTTGATCGAACAAGCGTTCCTGAAGGCGAGCGTCTTTGAACATCTCGCCATTCAACGCCGTCTCTTCTTCATCCACAATGCGTTCGATCGATGGATCGCCCGCGACGAAAGGCGTGTCTGGAATCTCGAAACGCGGAGCCGGTGGTGGAGTTGCGGGTGCAGCTTCGTCGGATTTTTCCCAACGCCGGCCACGTCTGCCACGGCGTCCGCGACGCCCACGTTCTTTTTCTGATGTGTCGGAGACTTCTTCGGTGGCGGCCGCGGTGGGTGGTTCCTCCAGCAGCGGCTCGGCGCGTTCGTGAGTTGCCTCGATCTGTTGTTCGCGTTCGACGCGATTGAGTGCTACTTCCTGGGCGGCCGCGTGTTCCGCGTCAGGCGTGCCCTTCTTGGACTTGTCGATGACGATTCTTTCGAATTCTTCTTCTTCGTCGAAGAAGTCAGAAACGTAGAGGAAAGCGTCGCGTTCGAGGCCGATGTCGACGAAAGCGGACTGCATGCCGGGCAAAACCCGCATCACGCGTCCTTTGTAAATGTTGCCGACGATTCCCTGGTGTTGTTCTCCACGTTCTATGTAGAACTCAGCGACCTTGTCGTCTTCAATGATCGCAATTTTCTTCTCGCGTCCGTTGACGCTCACAATGAGTTGTTTTGCCATTACCAGCCTTCTTCAAGAGTTGTCGCACAGGGCTCAGCCTGCAAGCCGTTGGGCGAGGCGTTCGCACTGCGCAAAGATTAATGTGGGTATTTGTGGGATGGCGCCTAGACTGGCGCATAATTCTCTTTCAAATACGAAACTTGTAGTCGCCGGCGCAATCTATTAACAGGGAGCAAACTCATTCTGCTCTATGACCTGTTTGGAGTTGCGGGCGGGCGAACTCAGCGGAGTATAGCCACAAAGCGCCACAAAACGCAAAAACAAAGCATTAGTGTTTCTTGGGGTTGTATTTTGGGAGCGACTCGACGAGGAAGTCGAATCCGAGCCAGAGGCTCC
>DATNDM010000123.1:0-2929 GCA_035553235.1 Pyrinomonadaceae bacterium
AGGCCCACGAATCGGCGTGGCGGTTCGTTATGTGGCCACCGCGGTGAAGCAGCAAAAGCCGCATATCCCAGTGATCCTCGCCCGCGGACGAGACGACTATCACCATTACGAACTTCAGGAACGACCAGAACAATAACGCCCTCACTGGGTCAGTGATACGCTTGCTCGCGACATCGCTCTTCTCTGCGCAATCTCGGCGTTCTCTGCGTCTCTGCGGTCAGTTATTGCTATGAATTAGTTAACCGCAGAGACGCGGAGAACGCAGAGGTGGCGCAGAGAAATCAATAATTCGGCACTTTTTGTGCAAAGCCGACCCGATTCAACAATGATTTCTGAGTTCTTAGGCGAAGCTACCCGCCGGGAAAAAGTTTTTCACCGTAATCTGTAGCTTAAGACTCGGCGAGGCTTGCCCAATTCCCGCGTTCAAACTATCTTCACCGTCAATGACTTCGCCGTATTTGTCCGTGGTAATTCCAGCCTTCAATGAGGAACAGCGCATCATCGAAACGCTCAGCGCCGTCTATGGCTATCTGCAAGAGCAGGATTATGAATGGGAAGTGCTGGTCGTTATCGACGGCGCGCAGGACAACACATTAGCAAGGACTCAGGAGTTCGCGGCCGGGCGCCAACACATCCGCTGGATCGATCGGAAACAGAATCGCGGCAAGGGTTACACGGTCCGCGAAGGAATGCTCGCAGCTACGGGTCGCGTGCGGCTGTTCACTGACGCTGACAACTCAATCAGTATCTCGAATTTCGACAAGATGGCGCCGCTGTTTCGCGATGGTTATGATCTCGTCATCTGCTCGCGTCATGCCCGCGACGTGATCGGCCCTTTGCATGAAGGACCACAATCGGGCGTCAAGAGGATCCTGCGCGGCGCGGGTAACATGTTTATCCAGACCGTGGCAGTACCTGGCGTCTGGGACACTCAATGTGGGTTCAAGGCGTTCAGCAAATCGCTCGCCGAACAGATCTTTCCGGTTTGCAGGATTGACGGCTGGGGTTTTGACGTCGAGACGCTGGCACTCGCTCGACATCTTAATAGCCGGATCGGGATTGTCCCGGCGCGATGGTCCAATCGTCCGGGCACACACTTGCGGCCCGCGCATTACTTCGACGTGCTTTGCGAGACGATCAAGGTGCGCTGGAGTTTCATGAGTGGTGTGTATGCTGAGGCGTTGACGCGCAACCAGCAACCCGAGCCAAACGTCTTAGCCCGCGAAGCAGGCGTCAGCATAGAACCTGGGACGCAAGCCCCAGGATCCCAATAGCAATTCAGTCTCAAGCCCGCTTTATATCGACCGTAAGGTGGAATGGCACAACAATCCAGCGCGGCAAAAACGGTACAACTGTTCGTCATTCCTTTGTTGTTCTATTTCGCCTGCTTCTACCTGCTCACGTTTCCGCAGCTCCATCAATTCTCGACGCACTACTTCACCGACGAAGGTGACGGCCTCGGCAACATCTGGAATCTGTGGTGGACCAACAAAGCGATAACGGAGTTGCATCAGTCTCCGTGGCATACGACGTTCCTTTACTATCCTTACGGCACCTCACTTCTGTCTCACACGCTGAATCCATTCAACGGCTTGCTGGCCATCGTCCTGCTGAGATTGATGACCCAGGTGCAGGCGCATAATTTCATCGTTGTCTTCGCGTTTGTCGTAAGCGGCGTGACGGCGTTCTTCCTCGCGCGAGAATTTACGAAATCATTTGCGGCCTGCCTGATCGCCGGTTTTATTTTCACCTTCTCCGAATATCATTTCTCTCACGCCCAGGGACACCTGAACCTGTTGTCGATGGAATGGATTCCACTGTTTGTGTTGTGCTGGTACAGGTTGATTACGAGGCCACGTGTTATCACGGGTGTCTTAGCGGGCGGCGTGCTTTTCCTCGTCCTGCTCTGCGACTACTACTACTTTCTCTATTGTGTGCTTATCGGGCTGCTGATGTTTATCTGGCAGTGGACCAGAAGCAGAGACTGGGTTTTCTTTCTTCGTTCGAAATATCCGCGTGCACTTGGAGCGTTTCTGCTGACGGCGCTGCTCACCTCCGGACCGCTCGTGATCTCGTTGCTCCTTTTGTTGGTGCGCGATCCGCCGTCGGGAGCACACGACCCGGCTGACTTTTCGCTTGATTTGTTGGGGATAGTCATACCAGGACGTCAATGGCGATTTGCCGAGCTCACGTCCTTCTTTTGGAATGGGTTAAACGACACTGTCGAGAAATCCGTGCACATCGGCTTCGCGGTGTTATGTGTCCTCGTGTACGTGTGGATTAAGCGGAAGAAGTTGCACGAAGCGGTCGGGTTATGGCTTCTCATTTTCGTCGTTTTTGCGTTACTCGCACTTGGGCCAACGCTTCACATCGGTGGACATGAAGTTCGCTTTCCGCTCATGCCGTATACGGTAGTGGCGAAAGTCATTCCGGGAATGTCACTCGGCGGGATGCCCGTACGTATGATCTCGATGGCGATCCTTGCTGCTTCAGTTTTGGCCGCGATTGGATTCGCGGCATTGCTGCGTCGCGAACGACGGTCAGCAGTCGTCGTCTCAATACTGCTCCTCGTCCTGGTCTTCGAATATCTGCCCGGCCCGTTGCCGGCGAGAGAAAATCCATTGCCTGACTTTGTGAGGGAATTGCAGAAGTTGCCGGACGGCGCGATCTACGACGTGCGCAGCAGTAAATTTCACGCGCTTTATTATCAGACTGTGCACCAGCGGCCGATGGCCTACGGATACATCGCTCGGGTGGCGAGAAGTGTTGACGCCAAGAGCACGGACTTGCGACGGGTTTTTGAGATGGGAGATTACGCGAGGCTGTACAGCGAGTACGGGTTCCGGTATCTGATTCTGCCGCGAGATATGAATGTTGTCGCCGCTGCTCTCGGAGCGCCGCTGTACCAGGACAACGACGCGCAGATTTA
>DATNDM010000124.1:0-9299 GCA_035553235.1 Pyrinomonadaceae bacterium
GTACTCGAGTTGATGAAAAAATGATCCGCGTTCATCCGCGTAAATCCGCGGCTATAATTCTTCCCATGCGCAGCCTTTTGCTCTTGATCCTTCTGCCCGTCGCAGTCTTCGCGCAAACACAGGATAAAGTCGGTGAGTATCGCCGCGCGAACGAGCACCAGATCTTAAAAGAATTCAGGACGCTGCTCGCGATTCCAAACGTCGCTTCCGACACGCAAAACATCCGTCGCAACGCGGCGTTGATCGTCGAGATGATGAAGCAGCGTGGCTTGAACCCACGCTTGCTCGAAGCCGCCACTCCAAACACGCCGCCCGCTGTTTACGGCGAATGGAAAACTCCGGGCGCGCAACGCACGATTCTCGTCTACGCGCATTACGACGGACAACCAACTGATCCAAAGCAGTGGACCGGCACCTCGCCGTGGGAACCTGTTTTTCGTTCAGCAGCACTCGAAGCCAACGGCCAAATCATCGCCACTCCCGCTGATGGCGCGACGATCAATCCGGAATGGCGCATCTACGCGCGCTCAGCGTCGGACGACAAAGCAGGCGTGATGTCGATCCTCAGCGCCTTCAGCGCGCTGAAAGACAAAGGCATCGCGTTAACTTCGAACGTCAAGTTTTTCTTCGAAGGCGAAGAGGAAGCGGGTTCTCCACATCTCGGCGAGATCATCGACCGCAACAAGGAACTCCTCGCCGCTGATGCATGGATCATCGGCGATGGACCAGTGCACCAGTCAGGACGCAAGCAGGTCGTGTTTGGCGCGCGTGGCGATACGAACGTCGATCTCACGATCTACGCCGCAAAGCGACCGCTGCACAGCGGTCACTACGGCAACTGGTCGCCCAATCCCGCTCATCTGCTCGCGCGTTTGCTCGCGTCGATGAAGGACGACGACGGCCGCGTGACGATCGAGGGCTGGTACTCCGATACCGAACCGCTCGGCGACGCGGAGCGCCGCGCGATTGCCGAAGCGCCGCAATACGATGAAGAACTGAAGACTCAGCTGGGAATCAAACGCACTGAAGGCGGCGGCAAATCGTTGCTCGAGTTGATCAGTCAGCCGTCACTGAACATCAACGGTTTTGCGAGTGGTGACGTCGGTGCGCTCGCTCGCAATGTGATTCCGACAACAGCGACTGCCGTGCTCGATCTGCGTCTCGTGAAGGGCAACGATCATCAACGCCAGGTACAGCGATTGGTGGACCACGTTCGCAAGCAGGGTTATCACGTCTCAGAGCGCGAACCGACCGACGCTGAGCGCGCGCAATATCCGTTGCTGGCGCGCATCACTGTTCGTCCGGGAGGTTACAACGCGGAGCGCACGCGGATGGACCTGCCGATCTCGAAAGCGGTTATCGATGCGGTGCAGTCGACGTCGGCCGAGAAGATCGTGTTGTTGCCGACGTCGGGCGGCAGTCTGCCGTTATCGATCATCACTGAACGACTGAAGACCGTCACGATCTCAGTTCCGATCGCGAACTACGACAACAACCAGCACGCTGAGAATGAAAACATCCGGCTGCAAAACTTCTGGGACGGCATCGAGATCTGGGCCGCGATCATGACCATGAAAAATTAGCCAAAAGCACAAAGCCATCCACAGATTACGCAGAGTGAACAAATGAGTCTGCGTAATCTGTGGATGGCTTTGTGCCTTTTCGTGGCTAATCTACCAGGTGCAGTTATAAGCCTTCATCGCCGTCATCGTGGCCTCGCGTTGGCTCTTGCACGCCGCCGCGAGCGTTCCGCGCGTTTGTGGATTATCGGCGAGTTTCTTCCACTGTGTACGCCAGGTCGTTACCGACGCTTTCAGGTTAGCTTGAGCAGCCGCTGGGACCTTGCTGGAGACGCAGGTCTCGTAGGCGTTGATGAAGTTGTCGCATTCAGCGATGCCGACCGCCTCAGCAGTGTTCGTATTGCCGTTGCGGTTAGTCGTCACAGGTGCAGGGGAAGTGGCAGCGGCTGGCGCTGCAGCATTCTTGTTTGTCCCTGACCCACAGGCGAGCACGAGTAGACCAGTCAGAATGCATACCATGAAAAGGAAAAATTTCGACATTTGATTCTCCCGGTTTGTGGGGATGAAAGAGCGCGCAGATAATACACCTTGTTACGTGTTTTACGATTAATTACTTTATCGTTTGCCGGTTCTGCTTTACACTCTGCCGTGTTAGACCAAGCTTCAAACCCCCATCTCTCCCTTAAACGCTGAACCGTTAAAGGAGACCACTATCCCGAAATGAAGATCAAAGCCCTGCTTGCACTGGTCCTCTCATTGTGTATCTTTCTGCCGGCGATAGCCCAGACCACCAAACCCGCCGCGCCTCAGCAGCCGCAGAAACCTGCGGACGACCAGGACGACGTGGTCAAGATCACCACCAACCTCGTTCAGGTTGACGCTGTCGTAACCAAAGACGGAAGAGTCGTGACGGATCTTACCGCGGACGATTTCGAGATCTACGAAGACGGCAAGAAACAGACGATTACGAGTTTCGCGTACATCTCAAACGTTGGCGGCACTCCTCAACCCATTGCCACAACCAAAGAAAAATCCGGCAACATCCCGCCGCCCGCGCGCCCGGTCAACCCTGACGAACCGCATCGCACGATCGCGTTTGTCGTCGACGATCTCGGGATTTCAGCAGAAAGCATGAGCCAGGTGCGAAAACAGTTGCGCAAGTTCGTCAACGAACAACTGCAACCGAACGACCTTGTGGCAATCATTCGGACAGGTGGTGAAATGGGCGCGCTCCAGCAGTTCACGAACGACAAGCGACTGCTGAGCCGGGCGGTGGACCAGTTGAAGTGGAACATGTGTAATCGCGTCGGTATCACAGTATTACCTGCGATCGGCTCGGGAAGTCCACAATCGTTGTGCGGAGTCAACTCGATGCTCGGGACGATTCGATCGCTTCGGTTCATCCTTGATGCGATGAGTTATCTTCCCGGTCGCAAGTCAATGGTGTTCATGTCCGACCACCTGCCCGTCGAGGACCAGGACGAACTCAGCTTTCTCAATGGGCTGCGCAATCGAGACAAAGACGATCCGCAGCTAAAAGACGACGATCGGCTTTCGGACCCGGCCCTCGAAGCGAGGACTTACTCCGCCGCATTGCACAAAATCGCCGAGAAGGCGATGCGCTCGTCAGTCGTGATCTATTCGGTCGACACGCAGGGCTTGCAACCGACCGGACTGACAGCCGCGGACAGGTTCTCCGGCACTGGACCACAATTCGCGAACGCAATTGCCAATCGTTCACGGCTGCTTTGGTCGCGCAGCGAGGGAAGTGATCTGATCGCGAAACAGACTGGCGGCTTTCAGATTAAAAACTCAAACAGCTACCAAATCGATCGCATCATGCAGGACCAGAGTGGTTATTACCTGCTTGGTTATCGCCCGACAGACGAAACATTCAATCGCAAATTCCATCACATCAAAGCGAAGGTAAAGCGGTCGGGTATGACCTTGCGAACGCGGCTTGGATTTTTCGGTGTCACCGAGGACGAAGCCAGCAAAACGCGGCTGACGTCGCGCGACATGACTAACCTCGCGCTTGCCTCGCCGTTCGCCGCTCAGGATGTTGAAGTCGGGTTGGCGTCGCTCTTCTGGAACGACAAAACTACTGGGCCGCTCATCAGATCTTTCGTGTATATCGCTGCCCAGGATCTGGAATTCACGCCTGTGGATGGAAGACAACAGGCGTCGATCGAGTTGCATGGCGTGGTCTTCGGAGACAACGGTGCGATGATTGAGCAACTCAGGCGCGGCTTAACGATCAGTTTGCCCGAAAGCGAATACGCGGCGGCAGTCAAACACGGACTCGGCTTGAGTGTCGACATACCGGTAAAACGTGCGGGAGCTTTTCAGGTGCGGATCGCGATCAAAGATCGAAGGACGTCGAAACTCGGATCGGCCGGAGAGTTCGTTAGTGTGCCTGATTTACGGAACCAGAGACTCGCGGTGTCGGGAATTATCTTAGGCGGTGGTTCGCGCGCTCGTTCCGAGCAGGAAGCAATGGCAAACACGGTGGCGAGGCGGTTCGAGCTAAATTCGGACCTCGAGTTTGGGTTCGTTATTTACAACGCGATGCAGTTTGCGAAGCCAGTGATGGAAACGAAACTGTTCCGCGATGACAAGGTTGTTTATTCAGGTCCGGAGCTGCCGATTCAGGTGACGGGCCAGCCGGATCCGGATCGAGTGATTGCGAGTAGCAAAGTGCGTTTGGGCCCCGATCTCGAGCCGGGCTTTTATTACTTGCAAATCGTAATCACCGACAAGGACGCGAAGAGTAAGGCACCGCCGGTTGTGCAATGGATTGACTTCGAAGCAGTGAAATAAGGACCGGCAGCTGCGGCGCCGGGTTTGAACTAACGGGAGAGGAAAATGAAAGCAACGATAAATTTGTTGATGTTGGTGTGCCTGTGTTCAGTTTCCGCGTGTGCACAGGACATGAATCATAATCACAATGCGGCGGCGGCGCCTGCTAACGACATGGTGTCGCAGGACTGGGCCAAACAGCGTCTCGCGAAATCGCCACGTCACCAGGAGTGGGTGACAGTTAAAAACGGCACGCGTGCAGTGAATAGTTTCGTGGTCTATCCCGAGAATAAAAACAAAGCGACGGCGGTGATTGTGATTCATGAGATCTTTGGCATGAGCGATTGGGTGCAGAGTTTGACCGATCAACTTGCCGAAGCGGGTTACGTTGCGATCGCGCCGGACCTGCTGTCGGGCATGGGACCGAATGGCGGCGGCACGAGCTCGCTGACTGGAAATGCAATCGGCCAGGCGATCCGTGATCTTCCGCCGGATCAGATCACCGGTGACCTGAATGCCGTCTACGACTTCATCTCGAAAGTGCCGGCTTCGAACGGCAAGGTGGTTGTGACGGGTTACTGCTGGGGCGGCAGTCAGTCGTTCCGCTATGCGACTAACAATCCGAACCTCAAAGCGGCGTTTGTGTTTTATGGATCAGCGCCGGCGACGGGAGCCGATGGTACGCCCGACAAGACAGCGCTCGCGAAGATCACGGCGCCGGTTTACGGCTTCTATGCCGGCAACGACGCTCGCATCAACGCGACGTTGCCGAAGACGATTGAGGCGATGAACGAGTTGAAGAAGAAGTTTGAGCCCGTGACTTACGAAGGCGCGGGCCACGGGTTCATGCGGGCCGGTGAGGCGCCCGACGCGAACGAGGCAAACAAGAAAGCACGCGATGAAGCGTGGGCCAGGTGGAAGAAAATCCTCGCAGGGATTTAGCCACGGATTACACGGATGAACACCGGATCTGATCCGTGTTCATCCGTGTTCATCTGTGGCCTATTTTGCTAACACTTCCCTGAAGAAATCCACGGCCCTCGGATCGCCGGATTCACCAAGCGATCGAATTGCCTGCTTGCGCACGAGTTGATTTGGATGCGTGCGTGCGATCTTGATCAGCAGCGGGACTGACTCTTCAGCCTTTCGCTCACTGATCGCTCGCACCGCCTGAACCTGCACGTCCGTATTAGCATCTGTGCTCTGCGCGGTCTGACTCAGAAATTCGAAGCTGCGTTTACTGACCCGCTCACCAAGCAATCGAATCGCCTCGCGTCGCACCTCCATCACGTCATTGCCCTTAGCAACCTCAAACAACTTGTCTTCCGCGCGCGGGCTTTTCGTCTCGGCGAGCGAGCGCAGTGCCGAACGCTTCACCTCGATGTTCGTGTCGTTCGCGTAGATCTTCATCACTTCGTCAACTGCATCTTCACGTGCGAAATGTCCGAGCTGCCGCACTGCCGTGCGTCGCGATTCCGGGTCAGCATCGGTCTTCGCGATGTTGAGCAGAAACGCAAACGCCGGTTGCTCGTCGATGCTGTTGCCAACGGCGGAAATCACACTCCGGCGAACCTCAACGTCTTTCACGGTTTCGTAAAGATCCTTGAGCGTCGCGACGGTGCCCCGATCGCGGCTCTGACCAATCGCGTGTGCCGCGGAGCGTCGAATCTTCTTGTCTTCAGCGTCGTTGCGAACGAGCGACGCGAGGAACGCCTGTTCGCCGCCGACCTGGCCCAGCCAGTAAACGGACGTCGAGCGAATGCGCGGGTTCGGCGAACTGGTGATGAAGTTTTTGAGCATGCCGCCGACACGCGCGTCGTCGTGCAAGGCGATGGCGAGCACCGCGCGTTCGCTCATCATGTCGAGCGGCGTCGCGGCCGCGATTGCGCGCAGGTAGTTGAGGCTTTCTTCGTTGTTCGCACGGCCGAGCCAGTAAACGGGATAACCGCTGTACTCGCGTTTGCGTTCGAGATTGAAAACTTCCATGCGCGTGATCTGATTGCTCGACGGATCGCGCAGCAGGAAGATCGCGAGATTTCGCGTCTCGACCGTGACACCGGCGGCGTTCGTGCCGACGAAGACAGTCGTTTCGCCGATCGTCTGCATGTTGCCGTTGAATTCACGGATCGCGGGATCTACTGCGACGCCCGGACGCACGTCGAAACTGTACGCGGACCAGTAAGGCGTTTGCTTGGCCCGTGCACGCGATTGCGCGGCTTCAAGACGGGCCATCAGGTCTGCGCCCTCGACCGCGGTGAAACTCTGGACCGTAGTCGTGGGCGATTGTGTTTGCAG
This sequence comes from Pyrinomonadaceae bacterium, assembly GCA_035553235.1. Classification (GTDB taxonomy): domain Bacteria; phylum Acidobacteriota; class Blastocatellia; order Pyrinomonadales; family Pyrinomonadaceae; genus PSRF01. The sequence goes on from DATNDM010000124.1 coordinate 6,615, forward strand.
ATCGTCGACGGCTGCCGCCGCGACTGTCACACTGCCCGCATGATTTCCGCCGGCGCACGCAATCCCGATGATCGCGAGAAAGAGGAGCATTGAATAGCGCATTGATTTTCTCCGAGGTATTAGGGCCATTAGGTAACTGACTCGGGTCAAGTCACTTCAAGATGTCTTCCAGAAACTTCAACGCCTCAGGATCTTTGCTCTCGCCCAGATACCTGACGGCTGTTTTGCGTAGCTCCACGGACGGATCGTTCTTCGCGATCGTCATCAACTTGCGCACGGCGCTCTTCTGCTTCGACTCGCCAAACGAACGCAGCAACGCCATTCTGACTTGCACGTTTTGCTCGGCGTCGTAGAGCGACAGGAGTTGATTAACGGTCTGTTCGTCGTCTTTGTCGCCCAACTGTCGCACGGCATACATTCGTACCTCGACTGGATCGTTACCGCGCGCGATCTCAAACAATTTTTGCCGCGCGCGCGGATCGTCACTGTCGGCGAACGCGCGCAGCAGACCCTGTTTGATTTGCAGGTTCGTCTCGTTCGTGTACAACTGCAACAAGTCGTCAATCGAGACACGTCCGTTATCGCCCAGACGGCGAATCGCCTCGATGCGCAACTCCGGTGTATCGGCCTGGCGCGCAATCTCGAACAGCTTGGCGTGCGCCTTGGCATCGTCGCGGTCGGCGAGTGCGCGGATGATCTGCATGCGGATTTCGCGAGTCTTGTCAGCGTCGTAAATCCGGATCAACTCGTCCAGCGAAGCTGCGTCGTTTGTGTCACCAAGAAAACGAATCGCATATTGCCGCACCGCGACGTCATCGCTCGCCCGCGCGATCTCGATGACCTTCGCGGTCCCACGCGGTGAACGGCTGTCGATCAACGCGCGCAGAATCTGGCCACGAATCTCCCTCGTTCGATCGGCGTCGTAGATTTTGATCAGCTCGTCGATGACTGCATCGTCTTTCTGATCGCTGAGGCGACGAATCGCGGTGAGACGCAGTTTCGGATCGGGGTTATTGCGCGCGATGTCCAACAGGATTGGGACCACGCGCGGGCCGCCGTGCGAACCCAGTATCGACACTGCCGCGGCCTGGAAGTTCTGACATTTGGGCGGATTTGTTTTCAGTGCTTCAGTGACGATTCCGATCGCGCGTTCTTCGTCCGCCTCAAACAAGCTCTGCAACGCGAGTATTTTGATATCGCAATCTTCTTTGTTGATGGCATCGTCGACTGCGTCTTTACGACCGAGCACGACGAGCAGCGCCTTCGCTTCCTGTCGCCAGCTTGAATTTGGAAAGCGGTCCATCAGCTTGATCAAGGCGGTTGCGGCTTCGTCGTTCCGGTTCTGTTTCTGCAACGCGTAGCCGTACCAGTAAAGCGCGGCGTCGAGATCTTTGTCCTTGGGATAACCTTTTATGAACTCGTTGAATTTGTCGGCTGCCTGCTGCCATTTTTGTGCTTCGATGAAGTCGCGGCCTTCGCGAAACGTTTGCATCGAGGCCGTGTTTCCTTTCGTCTGCACAAAGTTATTGAGTTTCGAGATCTCCTGAGCGAAGGCAGCAGTGGATGGCACGTAAATCGAGAAGACGGTTACGACAGCGGCGCACGCCAGCAGCGCGAATCCGGATCTGATTTGGGGGCGAAATCTTATTAATTGCTTCATGATGATCATTGTCCTTAATTGGAATCTAGTGTGTCCGCAGATTACGCAGATTACACAGAAGAATCGGCGTAATCTGTGGATGAAGACTTAATCCAGAGCGCGTGCGAGTGCGGTCGAGTTGACCCGCAACAACGGCACGATGTTTTTGCGTTCGACGCGTTGACGAATTACACGGACCGCGTCCTGGTCCGGTTTGTCGGGCAGATTAGCGATGTCGATCAAGATCGGTTCCAGGCTCTCGAGCAGTGACGAGATCTGGACGTCGCCTGATGCATCAGCCTCACGACGCAATATCATGTTTTGATAAACGAGTTGTCGCGCGCGTGTGCGTTCGTAAGCGACTTCAGCCGCCGTGCCGGGTTCGTTCAGTTTCACGTTTCTAAACGCAACCAGCAGCGTTTCAGATTTTTCGAAATGCACTGCGGTCATGGTTTGGGAGTCGGCGGAACGCACTGGTTCGGGAGTTGACGGAATCAGAGCGAACTGCTCGCCGGGTTTCGGCTCACGCACCAGTGGTCGCTTCGGAGCCGGCGAAGGCGTGCGACGTGGAGCAGTTTCTTTGCTTGGTGTCGGTGATGGTTCTGGTTCCTGTTTCTGTTGCGCCGAGCCTGCCGGCACTGGCGTTGGCGTGTTCACTGCGACTTGTTTTTGATCAGGCGGGTTCGTGTTGGAACTCCTGTACATCAACAAACCGATAACTGCCGCGACGATGACGAGCGCTGCGAACGCGACGGCCGGCGCGCCAAAACTCCATCGCAGGCCACGCGCCGGAGCGCGACGCGTTGCAAGGATCTTTTTGAGCGCGCGGTTTTGAACTGCAGGCTTTAGCGACGTTTCAAAGCCGGCGATTTGGCTGCGCAGATTGAGAAAATCAGCGCGCACTTCCTGACACTCACTACAGTTCAAAAGATGGCGTTCGACTTCGCGAGCTTCCGTCGTGCCTAGTTCGCCATCGATCAGGGATGAAATCTTTTCAGTAAAACTACAGTTCATAAATGCCTTCGTCAGTCTTAGACAGGATTCAC
>DATNDM010000125.1:0-4918 GCA_035553235.1 Pyrinomonadaceae bacterium
GAATGAATGGAGCACGAGATCGCGACGACAACCTTGCCGCCGGCTAGCAATCGATCGCGCTGAATGTTCTGCGTGATCCGGCGCGGATCGGCGAGTTGCTGCTGGATCTCTTTGTATTTTGCGAGCGCCAGTATATTCTCACGCGCACTAATGAAAGCCACGATCATTGGTCGCTTGAGAGTCGATTGGCCCAGCGTCTGCACGAGGACGCGATCAGAGGCGCGGTCGAGTCGTTCGAAGTAGTCTGTGATCTGCGACCAGCCGGCGATGGTGCGATCGTCACCCGGCGTAAAGCCGAGGACTGATTTTGGTGAAGGAACGCTTGCTGTTTGGGCGAAGGATGTAGCCGCGAAGGACAGAAAAATCGTTAGAAAGAAGATTGCTGAGAGGCGTCGACTCATTATTATGGGCGTCCTTTGTCGTGACAAATGGAGAACAGGACTACAGGATTTACAAGATTAACACGTCGTTTGCATTACTGGTGGTCGTTGTTTGTAGCGGGGGCGCTGCTCGCGATCTGCGGGCCACCGATTTTGTTGTTCGCCTGGCTCGTCAACAAGCACGGCCTCGTTTATCCGTGGGCGCTTTTTGGCGCGCGCAAGTGGCTGCTGTTGAGTGGCGTGCGCGTGAAAGTGAGGGGCCTCGAGTTGCTGGATCCGAAACAGACTTACGTCTTCGTCTCGAACCACCGTTCGTATCTCGACACCGCCGCGATGTTCATTTACACGGGCCGGCGCATCGGTTTACTCGCCAAGAAGGAATTGTTGAAAGTGCCCGTCTTGGGTGTCGGGATGGGCTTTGTTAACGTGATGGCTATCGATCGGACCAATCGCGAGAGTGCGATTCGAACGACTGAAGCGGCGGCGCGGCGGATTAAATCAGGTGTCTCGTTTGCGGTTTTCGTTGAAGGAACGCGGGCCAGGCCCGGTGAGCTGTTGCCGTTCAAAAAGGGTGCGTTTTACATGGCGAGACAAGCGGGTGTGCCGGTGGTGCCTGTCGCGATCAAAAACTCGGATGTGTTGATGGGCAAGGGAACGGCCGAAGCGCGATCGGGTGAAATCGAAATGGTGTTTATGAGACCGATCGATACCGTCGGACTGACGTCTGATGACGATATCGATCGGTTGACGACTACTGTGCGTTCGCTAATCGAAAGAGAGTTGCAAACAAAATGACGTCACAGCTTCGGAAAGTCGTACGTCAATGTACCGGAGACCCTTACTGTGATCCCGCCCTGAGTCATTGGCGCAAACGTCGCCTCGCGTGCTGCGGCTTCTGCTGCTTCACGTAGTGCCGCTGGACCATTCTGAGCTACCGCAGAGACGACCTTACCATTTTCATCAATCAGCACCTTCACGGTGATGCGTCCCGAAAGCTTCAATCGCTTCGCCTCTTCCGACAACACAGGTTTCGGCTTTGAGACAGCCTTCGAGTCCAACACTCCGCCCTCGACCGGCTTCGCGATGCCACTCGCATCTCCGCCCGATTCGTTCTCACCAACCTCAGTGACCTTGAGGGTCGCGCGCGTCGGCGTGAAGTCGGTGTAACGAACTTTCATCCGTATGTGCAAAGGCTCGCCATTATCGAAGATCAATTCTTCATCCGCATAAGAGTAAGTCGGGAACCAGAAACGACCGTCGATGTGCTCGCGATATGTCTCGACCGTCGGAAACTTATTGTTCTTGGTTTCGGGAACCCCCTTGCCCTTGGTCTTCACGATTTGCAGGTCCTGATCGTCGACCCAGATGCGGCCTTTGAAGAGCCGGTCCTTAGGATTTTTTGGACTCGGCATCACTTTTGGTTCGACGTCGAAGATATACAGATCGAGTTCGTCGATTTTTTCTTTGCCGGCGTAACGGATGTTGTACTTACTGATGTTTGAAGGTTCGAGCGCGAATGGCTCGATGCCACCGAGATCTTCGACGTCTTCTGTCGTGACTTCGGGCATCGTCGACATCGGGAAGAAACTGATCTTCTCGTAGCGATTCCCCTGATCGTCAAAGGTGAACAGCGAAACGCGATGATACTCACCGGTGACTTGTCCACCCATACCAATCTTCTGCATCAGCGCGTCGCGCTTAAATGAGTAGCTGTTGAGCGCACGGCGAAACTCAGCTTCCTTTTTGGTGAAAGCCTGGATGATGCGATCCACGTCAGCAGGGTTCATGGCCCCGTCCTGAGTTGCCTGGGCCATAACACTGAACGAGCTGAGGACCAACAGACCCAGCGCGCCGAGCAGCGAAGAAATCTTCATGCGTTCTTTCATCATCGTCGAATTATAGGAAAAGTAATGGGCCTGATTTGGCCGTCGTTACCGCGCTTGCAGTGCGAGAACAGACGGTCTTCAGATGCCGGAACGAAAGAATCCTGTTGCCAGCGAGAAAGGGCGGCCGGCCCCCGCGGACCTGAAACGCCATTTTCCTGTTGCAAAAATTCTTGCATCTAGTGTAAGGTTCCCTTACTAGAATACGTTATAACTTGACTAGCGGCGTGATGTTCACTGAAAATGAGCCCGGTTGACCTCGAAAAAGCGGCTCAGCTAGTTTGAAAAGTAAGGTTCTCAAGGTCCTCATGTCGGCAACAGGCACTCGTCCAAAATCCGTGAAGCTTTACGGCGCGGGAGCGCAGACGTGACGCCGAGCGGCGGCGTTGCTTACACGGCGCGGGCGATAAACCAGGCTTTGGGAGGAGCTTGGTTTTACGTGGTCTGATGTCGATGATGTGCGCGGTGATGAGCTGCCCCTTCTGGGCGGGGTGGCTTAATAAATCACCGCGCACACCCCAGCTTCGACCCTTCAAAACAACAACTTACACGAAACATTTTCATCCACAGATTACGCACACCGCACAGATACGCACACCGCACAGATACGCACACCGCACAGATTTAGTCCTTCCGCACAGACTTTGTCGTTTCTGTGTAATCTGCGGAATCTGCGGATTAGTCCTCTACGAAATCGACCCGCACCTTGTGAGGAATAATGCCCCGTCGATGTCCCTCCTCCAGTAACCGCCGCACCGCTTCGCGTCCGCGGTCCGTGTAATCCAGCGTCAGCTCGTTGACCCACATCGCGACAAACCGATCCGCAAGCGCCGGATCCATGTCCCGCGCAAACTGCATCGCATACTGGAGTGCGTCGTCCCTGTGCGTCAGCGAATAATTGATACTCGCGCGGAGCAGCCTCGAAACGTCCTTGACCCGGCCTTCGCCCAGGTCGCGGCGGATGGCGTTCCCACCCATCGGCAGCGGCAGCCCGTGCTGCTCGTGCCACCACTCGCCAAGGTCGAGCACCTTGTGGAGTCCCTTGGACTGGTAAAAAAGTTGTCCTTCGTGAATCAGGAGACCCGCGTCGCAGGTTCCATCCAGCACCGCGTCGATGATTTTGTCGAACGGGACAACCTCGTACTGAAAGTCAGAATTGAAAATCCGGAGCGCCAGAAACGCACTGGTCAGTTCCCCCGGAACCGCAATTTTCAGGTTAGGAATGTCATCGGCCGTCGCCGGTTCACGAGAGACTACGACTGGGCCGTAGTTGTCCCCGATCGAGGCGCCGTGCGGCAGCAACGCGTACTTGTCGTGAATGTATGCGTAAGCGTGAAAGCTGATCGCAGTCACGTCGTAAGTTCCGCGCATTGCTTCTTCGTTCAGCGTTTGAATGTCTTTGAGCAGATGTTCGAAATGGAGACCGCCCGTGTCGAGTTTGTGTGTCGCGAGGCCATAGAACATGAATGCGTCGTCGGAATCCGGCGAATGTGCGAGTGTGATCGTATCTGGCATATCGATTTGTTAGACCATGCTGACGCTGGGTCGTTCGATGCGGTTGTAGACCGTGTCGCGTTCGACCGCTTCGAAACCCGCGTCTTCAATCAGCCCAATGAGTTCGGTCTTGGTCATCTTTACTTCGTTGTTTGCTTCCACTGAATAGCTCGTCGTCAGCTCACCGCCTTCGGTGATTGTGCCGTCGATGTCGTTTGCGCCGTAGTGCAACGCGACCTGCGCAAGACGTTTGCCGAGCATCACCCAGTACGCTTTGATGTGATCGAAGTTGTCCAGCATCAAACGCGCGACGGCCATCGTTTTTAGTGAATCAACTCCGGATGGACCGGGCAGATGAGCCAGTTGCGTATCGGGCGGATAAAACGCGAGCGGAATGAAACACTGAAAACCGTGCGATTTATCCTGCTGCTCGCGTAACCTCACGAAGTGATCGACGCGATCTTCGATCGACTCGATATGCCCGTAGAGCATCGTGGCATTTGTTTTCAGTCCTGCCGCGTGGAGTTTTCCCTGGAGCTCGAGCCAACGCTCCGCGTTACATTTGTGAGCACAAATCATCGAACGCGTGGGTTCGCGAAAGATCTCAGCGCCGCCGCCGGGACACGAATCCAGTCCTGCTTCGATCAGCTTCTGAATCACCTCTTCGTCAGACATTTTGTAGAAGTGCGCGAAGTGGTCGAACTCCACCATCGTAAACGCCTTCAAGTGCAACTGCGGATACTGCTGCTTCAACGACGAAAGCAGATCCGTAAAGTAACTGAACGGAAGTTTTGTATTTAAGCCCCCGGTGATGTGCAGCTCAGTGGCGCCTTCCGCAACGGCTTGGGCCGCGACTTTCAAACTATCATCGATATTGTGTGTGTAGGCGCCGGGCTGTCGCGGCGTGCGATAGAAACCGCAGAACTTGCAGTCAGCGTAACAGATGTTTGTCGGATTGAGATGGCGATTGACGTTGAAGTAGGTCGTGCGCCCGTGACGACGACGTCGCACCATGTCGGCGAGTTTGCCGAGTGCGGGAAGATCGTCAGTGGCGTAGAGCGCGAGACCGTGTTCTAAGGACAGTCGTGCGCCGTTCGTGACTAATTTCTCAATCTGGTTCAGTTTGTCATCGTGTGAAAAAGACATTTCATTTACTCAGTA
>DATNDM010000126.1:0-3087 GCA_035553235.1 Pyrinomonadaceae bacterium
CAAGTGGTACGGACTGCAACTCTCTCCCGCGGCGACGCTGCCAACCGGCACCGTTGCGATGCTCGACGTGAGCATTCTTCAGGATCGGCTTATCGATCCGATCCTCGGCATCAAAGATATTCGTACCGACAAGCGCGTCGACTTCATCGGTGGCCTGCGTGGTACCAGAGAGCTTGAACGCCTCGTAGACGAAGGCAAAGCCGCGGTCGCGTTTTCACTTTTTCCGACGACGGTTGAAGAGCTCTTGATGGTTTCTGACGCGAACGAAATCATGCCGCCGAAGTCGACGTGGTTTGAACCGAAACTCAGAGATGGCTTGTTGATTCACACGATCTAATTATGCGAGTGCTCATTGCAGACAAATTCGAACAGTCAGGCCGGGACGGCTTGCAGTCGCTCGGTTGCGAGACCTCTTATCAACCCGATTTGAAGGACGACGCGCTCGTCGAGGCGATCCGCAAGGAAGCGCCGGACGTGCTCGTGGTACGCGGCACGAAAGTGACTGAACCGATGCTCGAAGCCGGACCAGTGAAGCTGGTGGTGCGTGCGGGCGCCGGTTACAACACGATCGACGTCGCCGCTGCTTCGAAACGCGGCATTTATGTTTCGAACTGTCCCGGCAAAAACTCGATCGCCGTTGCGGAACTCGCTTTCGCGCTGCTTCTCGCCGTCGATCGTCGTATTGCTGATAACGTGATCGCATTGCGACGTGGCGAGTGGAACAAGAAAGAGTTTTCAAAAGCGCGCGGATTGTTTGGTCGCACGCTTGGATTGATCGGACTCGGCAAGATTGGTCAGGAAATGATCCCGCGGGCGCGAGCGTTTGGCATGCCCGTGGTTGCATGGAGCCGCAGCTTGACGCCCGAGCGAGCAGCGGAATTGGGTGTTGAATTGAAAGCGTCGCCGCGTGAAGTTGCGAGCGCGTCAGACGTCGTCAGCGTTCACGTCGCGCTGACTCCGGAGACGAAGGGTTTCCTGAATACGGATTTTTTCAACGCGATGCGTGAAGGCGCTTACTTCATCAACACGGCGCGCGGTGACGTTGTCGATCAACAGGCACTCGTTACTGCCATGAAGACGCGCGGGATACGAGCCGGTCTCGATGTTTATGCAGTTGAGCCGGCGAGCAGTGCCGGCGAGTTTCACGACGACATCGTGAAGGAAGACGGACTTTACGGCACGCATCACATCGGCGCGTCGACGGACCAGGCGCAGGAAGCGATTGCGGCAGAGACCGTGCGCATCGTGAAAGAGTTCAAAGAAACGGGCAAGGTGCCGAACGTTGTGAACCTCGCGCGCCGAACTCCGGCCACGCACCGGCTCGTGGTCCGTCATCGTGATCGGCCGGGCGTGCTTGCGGGCGTGCTCGAGGGCATCAGAGCCGAGCAGATCAACGTTCAGGAAATGGAGAACATCGTATTCGAAGGCGCGGCAGCGGCGGTGGCGCGCATCAACCTGGACAATGCGCCGACAAAAGAAACCCTCAACAAGCTTCAGGCAAGCAACGCAGATATAATCGAGCTCGATCTGCTTGAGTTGCATTGATTAGCCGCGGATGAATACGACCCTCATCACTGGAGCATCGACTGGAATCGGCGCCGCCTTTGCCCGAAAACTCGCCGCACGCGGACGAAACGTGTTGCTGGTCGCGCGTTCTGAAGACAAGCTCATCGCGCTCTGCAACGAGCTTGGACGCTTGACGAGCATTCGCGCACAGTACGTCACACTCGATTTGCGAGAACCTGACGCGGGCGCGCAGTTGTTTGAAGAGACCAAAAAGCGTGATCTCGAGATTGAGATGCTCATCAACAATGCCGGCTTCGGCTCGATGGGAGAATTCGTCAAGCTCGATATCGATCGCGAGCTCGAAATGATCCAGTTGAACGTGAGGGCCGTCGTCGATCTGACGCATCGCTTTCTTGGACCAATGCGCGAACGCAAGCGCGGCACGATCATCAATGTGGCCTCAACCGCCGCGTTTCAGGGCGTACCGTACATGGCGACGTACGCGGCGACGAAGGCGTTCGTGCTGTCGTTTTCCGAAGCGATTGGCGAAGAGAATCGCTTGCACGGAATTCACGTGATGGCCTTGTGTCCTGGTGTGACTGAAACGAACTTCTTCGAGGCTTCGAAGATCGATCGACCGCCGATGCGTACGATTCAGACGGCGGAAGAAGTCGTCGACACGGCGCTGCGCGCTCTCGCGCGGCAAAAGAGTGTGGTGGTTTCTGGTTGGACCAACTGGTTGACTGTCGAAGCCGAGCGCTTCGTGCCGCGGTCGATGGTGACGAAGGTCGCGGGGAAGGCTTTGCGATCGCGATTTGAGGAGTAAGTCCTTAGACAGGATTTACGAGATTTTTTCAAGATAGATCCTGTTAATCCTGAAGAAATCTTGTAAATCCTGTCCAACTAATACGTGGAGATATCAATGACTGAAAGAATTTTTAACTTCAGCGCGGGGCCGGCGGTGTTGCCGGTGCCGGTATTGGAAGAAGCGCAACGCGACATGGTCAGTTTGCCGGGCGTCGGCATGTCTGTAATGGAAATCAGTCACCGCTCGAAAACGTTTGACGAAATCATCAACCGCACCGAGGCAAGCCTGCGCGACCTTCTGAAAATCCCGTCAAACTATCACATCCTCTTTCTGCAAGGCGGCGCGAGTTTGCAGTTTTCAATGGTGCCGATGAACTTTCTGCCCGCCGACGGCAGCGCTGATTACGTCATCACCGGAAGCTGGGGCAAGAAAGCGCTGAAGGAAGCGAAGAAGGTCGGCGCGGTCAATGTTGCTGCGACGATGGCTGACGGCGGTTTTACGCGCGTCCCGTCGCGCGACGAGATGAGTCTGAATCCACACGCCGCTTACGTTCACATCACGAGCAACGAAACGATTGAAGGCGTGCAGTGGAAACGCGAGCCAAACGTCGGCGACGTGCCGCTCGTGGTCGACTCTTCGTCCGACATTCTTTCGCGCGAGATCGATGTCGCCAAATACGGACTCATCTACGCCGGCGCGCAGAAGAATATGGGACCGAGCGGCGTTACGCTCGTGATCCTCCGCGACGATCTGTTGCAACGTATTCCCGAGAA
>DATNDM010000127.1:0-3758 GCA_035553235.1 Pyrinomonadaceae bacterium
CGCGCGTCAGCTCTGCCTCGGTGTCGCTGACCGCTTCGTGACCGCGAACAACCGCGTCGACCGCCATTTCACGTTCGGTTTGCAGCTTCGCAACTCGTGCTCGCGCGTCCGCCAGTTCGCGCGCATACTTCTCAGCTTCGATCTTTCGCTCGGCATGCTGGCTGGCCGCTCGGTCGCCTTCGCGTCCGAGGCTTTCGGCCTGTTGCGACAAGCGTTCGAGCGTAGTTTCGAGTTGGCGTGCGATCTCGCGAACGCGCTCGGCGATCGCGGTCTGTGAAAGCAACTCGGCGCGTGAGCTTTCGATCTCGACTTCAGCTGCGTTCGCGGCTGCCAGTTTGTCAGCGTACGACGACTCCGCAGTGCGCAGCACGAGCGCGCTCTGGTCAAACTCTTCACGCAGTCGCGCGTCCTCGTGTTGCAAGCGACGGCATTCCGCTTCGATCAATACGAGACGGGCAGTTAGCGCTTCGATCTCGGCGGTGACTTCGCCCTGGCGCTTCTCGATCTCGCTCAACTGCTCTTTTTGATAGACACACTCGCGCGCCTGTCGATCGCGTCGCAACACGGCTTCGGCAGCCGCGGCGCGAGCAGTTGATAATTGATCTTCGAGACTGCGCGCTTCGTGCGTGGCGGCGCGCGCGGCTTCTTCACGTTTATTCAGATCATCGGCGATGGCGAGTTCGATCTCTGCGATTTCGCCAAGCTTTGTTTTTGTGTCTTCAAGAACCACGGCGAGTTTCCGATCTTCCGCAACGTAGACGTGCCGCAGCAACTCGCGCAATTCTTCGCGCAACACGCCGTAGCGACGCGCCTTCGCCGCCTGTCGCCTGAGACTGTTTACCTGTCGATCGATCTCGGCAACGATGTCGGAGATGCGTGACAGGTTCGAGCGCGCTGATTCAAGACGCGCTTCGGTCGCTCGTTGTCTGACGCGAAACTTGGTAATGCCCGCCGCTTCTTCGATGATGGTGCGCCGGTCCATCGGCTTCGCGGAAAGAATCTGTCCGATGCGGCCCTGCTCGATGATGGCGTAGTGACCGCCGGCGAGGCCCGTTCCGGAAAACAGATCCTGAATATCGCGCAGGCGACAAATCCTGCCGTTCAGCAAATACTCGCTCTCGCCCGAGCGATAGAGTCTGCGTGTCACTGAAACAGCTTCGCCCGGCGCAAACTCGAGCGCGAGATTGCGACGACGCCAGTGTCGTTTGTATGCGATCTTCTGAGTGGGAGCGACCTCCGAAACAACGACATCCGTCGCGACTGAATCATTACCCGGCTCAACCGCAATCGGTTCTGTTGCAACGGGCTCGCCCGCTGCTTCGACTTGTTCCTGCGGCAGGATCTCGTCGAGATTGACGAGCCGATCGTCAATGCGCTCGAGAGTCGAATCGATGTCTTCGATGTCAGGTTCAACCTCGTCGACTTCGTCGCGAATCATGTGCATGACGACTTCCGCCATGCCACTCGGCGGACGATTGCGCGCGCCCTGAAAGATGACGTCCTTCATCTCACCGCCGCGCAAATTCTTAACGCGCTGCTCGCCGAGCACCCACGCGATCGCGTCGGCAACGTTGCTTTTGCCGCAGCCGTTTGGGCCAACGATGGCGGTGATTCCGTCTCCGGTGAAGATTATTTCGGTGTAGTCGGCGAAGGATTTGAAACCGGTAATTTCGAGGCGTTCAAGTTTGAACATTACGGGGAAGCCACTATAAGTGGGAGCCGCTTATAATGTCAACCACAACATATACTTTTTAGCCATGAAAAAGCACAAAAGGCACAAACCAAACTCATAATTCATTCCGTGCCTTTTGTGCTTTTGCGTGGCTACTGTTTTCGTCGTTGGTAGAGGAGCAGATCGACGCCGGGCCGAAGTTGAAATGTTCCGCCTGGTGACGGGCCGTTGACCTGTTCGTAGTACTGCCCGTAACTCGCATCGACCTCGTCCTTCTGGTTCGCGTTCGCGATGATGAGCGGCTCGGTTGTCGCCGCGAACCGCCCGTAATATCCGACGCGGGTGTAGTTGCGGAAGTACCACGGCAGCGGCCAGTAATCAGGACTCACGATCGTGATTCCCGTCGAATTACCAGAGTTTTCTTTCGCGAGCCGGTCAATCTCATCAACCAGAGCCAGCGTACTCCTCGTCGTGTGAGCGTAAACATACACGTAGTACTCTTTGTCGTTATCGTAGTTGAAGAAATTCAGATCGATGGTCTGATAACCAGCCACGCATAACGCCGCGACCAAAATCATGGCGGGCAAAGACCAGCTGACTAACGCGGTTTCGGTCAGATGGCTCAGCATGTCGTAGATGGCCTGAATGGCGTAGCCGGCGATCATTGCCAGGGGCACAATAAAGTTCAGCATCAGCCACGGCGTCTTGTAGGCAATCAGCGAGTAAGCCGCGATCAAACCAAAGGACCACAACGCGCAGAAGAGTGCGAACGGATTCTTCGGTCTCAACACCGTGATAGCCGCGCCGAGCGCGCCGACAAACAGCAGCGGCGACTCCTGGCTCAGCAACCAAACGAAGTAAGTTGTCGCGGGATGCTTATGCGCCTCGCTTCCGGTCTTTGCCCAGATGGCAAAGGTTTGCAGCGAATCGGTGAAGCCTTTGTTGTTTGTGAAGAACGATGTGTAGAAGAGGACGTAAAGCGCGACAAAGACGATGAGCGCTACCCCAAGATTTGCATAGACGCGTGGCATGCCGCCCATCCGATCGATGATGGCAATCGGGCCGTTCGGCTCCCTGTTTCGTTTCGGAGATGAAGTCACGCCGGCCGCACGAACCAGCCACAGGTAAGCCCACGTCATCACCAACGCGATGACCAACACGCCCGCCGAGATCATCGCCGTTTCCTTCGTCGCAAAAAGAAGCGCAGCCGAAGCCGCGGCCGCGATGAGATATGCGGGGTTGCGGGCGTCGTAGGCCCGCACGACCGCCACCACGATGCCCAGAGTAAAGAAGACGAAAAGGGTCTCGTGAATGAAGTAACGCGAGAGATAGACGGCGCCCGGCGAGACGGCCAACATTAAACCCGCGGCGAGCGTTGCGATCGTTCCCAGTCGTCTGCGCAAGAGAAAGATCAGAACGATGGTTGCCAGACCAAAGACGACCGGCACAAGACGAATCGTGAAGGTCGTCAGCCCGTAGTTGTCGCGAGCGGCGTTGCCGAAAAACAGTTTCGTAATCCAGGGGATGATTGCGGAGAAGTAATAAAGCGTTGGACCGTGATAGTTCGCGGGGTCGTAATTGTAAGCGCCTTCGCGAACCAGCCTGACGAGGAAGTTTCCATTCACTCCTTCGTCGTGATGCAGCGGTACGAGATTCAGATTGTACAAACGAAGCACGGCGGCAATCAGGAAGATTGCAATCACTCCGATGCGCCACACGCTTTCCGGGAGATCCGGCTCGGTTGCCACGCTCACCTCCGGCTCGCTGCGCGAGTATTTACTCTGCGCGCCGGGGTTTTTGCCGGTGACTTTTTTACTGCCCTGTTTTGTAGAGCGTGTACTCACCAACTTCTCCAACTTTCTGAAAGCGACTGACGAAGCGGTCGTTAACCTGAGTCACAATCTTCTCCTGCGGACCGACTACAAGATACTCGATGCCGTAGTTTCTTATTAACTGCTCAGCATCAGGCGCGCCGAGATAAATGCGCTTGATCTCGGCTTCGCGCTGAACAAACTGAAGCCCGTGTGTCCAGATGTGACCAGGATAACCCATGAGCGCACGACGCCCGGTCAGAAACACAGGCGTG
>DATNDM010000128.1:0-4411 GCA_035553235.1 Pyrinomonadaceae bacterium
TGGACAACTGCGTCACCGGCGCGAAAGCGATGTCGTCATCAGAGGAGGGCAAGGAAGTATCAGCCGCCCTTGACCGCAGGAAACGGTCGCGTAATTGCGGTTCCGGGATTCCCGGCAGTAGTGGATGCCAAAGCGTCGCAGGTGCGTCTGTATCCTTGATCGAAACTTTGCGTGGACCTGTTCGCCGTTCGAGATACGGAGCGAGTGAGGTACGCCACGACGCGGCTGCCTGTTCTCGTTCAGCAGCCGTCATCGTGACTTGCATCAGTTTTTCAGCTTCCGCAAATGTTTCCGGTGTTACGGGTGGTCCAGAGCCGGTTCCGGTCCCGAATGTCGGTGGTGCACCTGGTGTCGTGGGTGTTTGCGAAGGAGTTTGTGAACTGCTGCTTTTAAGTGCGCCGGTGGCAACGAGCAGGCCCAGCGGAGCCCGAATAAGAAATTGACGACGAGTGTTCATAGGGTATTAGCTAAATTACGCGCAGTTTCAGTGTGTGGACACCGATACTTTAGTACACAAAAGGCACAAATGCTCACACAAAAGGCACAAAATGCTTTTGAATAAATCTCCATGACATCCTGAGCATCCAGGATGCTCGTGTTTTTACGAGGCAAGCGGAGTGCGAACAAAAACCGACGGTAACTAGTGCTTCGAACCCGTCAGCTTTTCCCGAAACTGCTGAACCAAACGATCACTCAACCGGCTCAGGGTTGGCAGTTTCAGCGGCCCTATCAGATATCGTCCAAAAGCGGCCTCGCGCAACGCATCGAGATCAAACCTCTCCTTGAAGTGCTGACGATAAGCGTCAACCGGAATGGCGAGGCCTTCGATGGAACTTTCATCAAGATTAACAAGGAAAATGAAATCAGCGTCGCTCAGTTTTTCTGCGACTTTGAAGTAATTCCACTGCTCGATCCGCTTTCTGATTTTCCGCTCAGCGTCGAGGTCGGAATTTATGTACTCGTGCGGCCCATCAACGGGCGTTGGACCCAGAACCGGTGGATATTGGATAACGCTAAAAGCAACGATGTACATGGACTGTCCAGGATGAAAGGTCAAAGGATGGTTCGATTGACCGTGACCGGAGCTCGTCGCCACAATGATAAATACGAAAGCCAGAGCTGGAGCGAGACGTGACACCTTCTCGTATCTATGCTGTCGGGACCGGAACATTGGTAGTCTCCTTACGACTTGATTTCAAGTGCTGACAAGGATACTCACCCGGTCGCTTTGATTTCTCTCAAATGTGCCGTGATGTCCCTCAAATATATGCAACTAAAACGCTACAGACCAGCAGAACCTATTTGTGTTTTTGTGCTTCTTTGTGGCTCACTTCCACTCGCCCTGAATCGTGAACGCGGCCCAGTAGCGCGGGTTCTGCCAGCGGCGGTCCTGCATCATCCCGATTTGCGCGCTGCGCAACGCGGCGGCAGGGCTTAGCCGGCGCGAAAGTAAACCCTCATAGAATTTGCCCATCAGCACTGCCGTCCCACGATCATCCGTTTGCCAAAGGCTTGCCACCACACGCGTCGCGCCGCCGTACATGAACGCGCGCGTCAGCCCGATCAATCCTTCGCCTTTGATATCTTGTCCGAGCGCTGTTTGACATGCTGACAGGACCACGAGATCAGCCTTGAGGTTCATGTTGTAAATGTCATACAGCCGCAGGAACCCGTTTTGCGGTTTCCCGTTCTGATCGACGAGCGACAGCACGACACCGGAAAGCTCGGCGTGACGGCTGTTGATTATTCCATGCGTCGCGAAGTGCACGATGCGGTAATTCTGTAAGTCCGTGCTCGTCGCGTTCGCACGGCTCGCGGAAAAGTCGAGCGCCTTGAGACTATTGTTTTGCGAAGCAAACTTCATGATCTGGTTTGCTTCTTCACGACTGAAACGCAGCCGCGGGAAGTCCGTAAGCCCAGACTCTGCCGCCGACCTCTTGACCTCACGTGCTTCGTCCGCTTCAGCGTGAGCCGCAACCTGCCCCGTGAGCCGCGCATCCTGCGCAGTGAATACCGGATCAGCGAACACCGCGATACTCTTCGGCGCCGGCTGACGTTCTTTCGTCTCGCGGCGCAGGACGCCGAGCACCGAAGCTGATGGCAGCATGACGATCTCATGCTTCACGATCAACGGCGTCGCGGCCTGGTCGGGATCCGTCAAGGCGGAGAAGGGAACGTACTGCAACACACCTTCGGCCACGATGAGCAGGCGTTTGTTCTTCAACTCCGTACCAACCGGACCGACCAACATTCGGCTCAACGCCGCGATCGCCATCGGATAGTCGCCGTCAGCCTGCAACAACCGCTGGCGTCGGTGCTCGATTGATTCACCTTGAACGTAGTGGTCTGACGCTGTCAGCAGATCGTAAACACGTCGCGCCGCCTCCTCGACTTCCTTGCGCTTCGGCAATGTGAAAGTCTTCAAAGAGGTTGGAGTGATGGCCCACACGTAGCTGTTGTCTTCGCCGAGGCTGTATTCGAGCAGCACCGTGTTCTCGTCGAGCAGTTGCGACTGGATTTCGTTCAAGCTCAACGGCACCGGCTGTGTCAACGCCGCATAGCGTGGACTCGTCTGGCGTATCTTTGCTTGTACTCCTTCATACTCATTTGCCAGCGCATCCAGATCCTCACCGATGTTGTTTGCGTCTTCGTCGGTATGTTTCCCGCTCAGTAAGCGCATCTGCTGTTCGGCTTTGGCGGAGATTGCCTGGCGCAGTTGCTGCTCGCGCTGGACCAACGAAACATCGGCGCCCTGGCGAATCTGAGCACTCGCTTCCATCAGCAACTCGAGCAGCGAGCGTGCGCGCGCGTTTTCACTGGCTTGCAGTGCGGCCTTATCGAAGCCCGCCGACGGATCTTGCTGGTGTAAACGCATCAGCACGTCGATGTAGAGTTCGTAGTACTTGCGCACAGAGGCGAAGAAGGTAGCGCGCAACTGCTGGCTTTTGAGATTAACGCGCAACGACTCGATCGTGGTGAGTCCTGTCTCGAGCAAACGCTTTGCTTCCGTAAGATTTCCTCGATCACGTTCTAATTGAGCGAAGCAGCCGAGTATGTCGGCTTCGCTGAGCCGGTCGCCGATCTTTTGCGCGATTTGCAGCGCCTCGTTGAGCGACACAACTGCGTTCTGCGTGTCGCCCATATCTCTGTATAAGTTGCCCAGGCCACGAACAGCGACGAGGAGTTGACGAGGATTTCCTTTCAGCAATTCGATCGACTGCTTGTAGTAGTCCAATGCCTTTGGCTTTTCGTTGAGATGCGCGTACGCGTTTGCGATATGACGCAACGTTGTTCCGGCACCGTCAAAGTTGTTGACGGCTCGTCGCATCGGGAGCACGCGCAAGTGGAGATCTAGAGCCTTCTGGTACTCGCCCAGGTTCGCATAGGTTGCACCCTGATTACTGAGTGCGTTAGCGGCGCGGTATGGGTCCCCGATAGCAAGGAAGATCTCTGCCGCCTGGCCGTAGAAGTCGACGGCTTTGTCGTACGCGCCGAGCGTGGCGTAAACCCAGCCGATGTTGTTGAATGTGACACCCTGGCCGGAGCGATTTTCAAGTGCTTTGTACTTCGCCTCACTGCGTTGATAGAAATCCAGCGCCTGCTGATAATCACCCAAATCGGCATTCACGCCCGCGAGATTACCCAGCGTGACCGCCTCACCGAGAGCTTCGTTCGCACTGTGTCTGATCTCGAGTGACCGCTTGCAGTAGTCGAGTGCGCGCTTGAATTCTCCCAGGTCCTCGTGAAGCACACAGAGATTGTTGAATGCCGAGCCCTCGCGGCTGCGATCGCCCAACTCGTTCGCGAGCGCGGCTGACTGCTCCGCGAAAGTGAGAGACTTTTTGTAGTCGCCCATGTACTGATAAGACATCGAGATACTCATAATGCTCGTCAGCTGTCCTACCCTGTTGCCATTTGACTTGTGAAGAGCCAGGGCCTGGTTGAGGTATTCCAACGCCTTCTTCTTGTCGCCGAACTCGTTATGAACTCGGCCCAGAACATCGAGTGCGTTCGCCTGCGTCTTGAGCGCGATTTCTCGCTCCGCTTTGTCGGCTTCCTGCACAGCGAGTTGGCCCATCTCCACCGCCTGAGTGCCACAGTCCAGCGCCTTCTGTTTCTCGCCGAGAAACACGTAGTCGTTGGCCATCAGGTACAGGACATTTGCTTGCCAGGTACGCAGGCCGGCTGCTTTGAAGATCGGAAGCGCCTCGTCGTAATTCACAATGGCCTTTCGGAAAGAATCTGCGGAACCCTGCTTTTCGAGTGTCAGAGCTGCCGATACGAATTTCGCGCCGGCGTAAGAAGACTTGTCCTTTTGTGTAGCAGGGCGAAGTTCTTTAATTTGGACGTCGTATTGTCCTGTCGATGCTGTTGGCGACGTCGTTCTGATCTCGAGTCGATAAGCACCCGC
>DATNDM010000129.1:0-3204 GCA_035553235.1 Pyrinomonadaceae bacterium
ATCATCGGGCAAAAAATAGCGGCGACGATGACGAGCGCGGGCACTGCCGCGCTTTACCTGCATCCCTCGGATGCGCTGCATGGCGGACTTGGGATCGTGCAGCCGGACGACGTCGTGATCGTTTTGAGCAACAGCGGCGAGACGGACGAGATTGTCGCGATGTTGCCATATCTGAAGAATCGCGGCGTGCCGATTGTCGCGATTGTCGGGAGTTTGAATTCGACACTCGCGCGACGTGCTGATGCGGTGCTCGATGCGTCTGTCGATAAGGAGGCTTGTCCTTTAAATCTTGCGCCGACGACGAGCACGACCGTGGCGCTCGCGATTGGTGATGCGTTGGCGATGACGGTGATGAGCGTTAAGGGACTGACGCCGGACGATTTCGCAGTGAATCATCCTGCGGGACAATTAGGCAAACGATTGACGTTGCACGTCGCGGATCTGATGCATCGCGATGGTGAGAATCCGACGATAACGTGCGGGTCGTCGTGGGTGGAGGTCGTGCGTGCAATCAGCAAAGGTGGCCTCGGGGCGGTTTGTGTGGTTGACGATGACGGACTGCTGGCGGGGATCATCACTGACGGCGATCTGCGGCGTGCGATCGAGCAGACGAGTCATGAATCGCTCGCCAAGTTGACGTGTGATGATTTTATGACGCGCAAACCGGTGGTCGTGACGCCTGAGCTGCTGGCGTTTGATGCGTTACGGTTGATGGAAGATCGGCCGTCACAGATCTCAGTGTTGCCTGTGACGGATCAGGATGGACGGTGTGTTGGGTTGATCCGGGTGCATGACATCGTGAGGAGTGGGTTGTAACGCGGATTTACGCGGATGAACGCCGATCTGATCCGCGCTCATCCGCGTAAATCCGCGTACTACATGTCGACAATGTCCCACGCCGATCGTACCCGCAGTAATTTCGACATCAAGCCGGCGTGCATGATGTGACCGCTGCGTTCCGCAACTACCTTGCCGAGTATCGGCATGCCGAGCAGCGCGAGGTCGCCGATGATGTCGAGTATCTTGTGACGCACGAACTCGTCACGAAATCTCAACCCCGTCTCGTTCAACATCCCCTCAGGCGTCAGCACGATCGCATTATCAAGCGATCCACCGCGAATCAGGTTTGCTTTCCGCAACTCCTCAATCTCATTCGTAAACCCGAACGTTCGCGCCGCCGCGATCTCACGACTAAACGCGCCGTTACCCAACTCCACAAACAAACTTTGCACGCCGATCATCGGATGTGAGAAGTCGATCAGACAGTCAATCTGATAAGTGTCGGCCGGCTCGACACTGATCCGGCGATTGCCTTGTTCGTACGACACTTTCTCACGCACGAGCAGCGCACGTCGCGCGAGTGGCTGTTGCACAATCCCGGCCCGCTCGATGATCTGCGCGAAGTCTTCGGCAGATCCGTCCATGATCGGAATCTCGAGATTGTCGACCTCGATGAACGCGTTATCGACGCCGAGTCCACGCAGCGCCGCAAGCAGGTGTTCGACCGTCGAAAGCATGACGCCGGTGCGCATTAACGTCGTCGCGTAACCACAATGCGCGACCGATTCGACTGTTGCCGGAATCTCAAAACCGCCGAGGTCTGTGCGGCGGAATACGTAGCCAGTGTCAGGTGGGGCGGGGACGAGGCGCACATGGACCGGCACCGCGGTATGTAATCCGATCCCGTGGGTTTCAACCGCACTCGCGAGCGTAGTTTGTCTAATCAAATGCCGGGCCCTTATGAAATAGTCTGCTCATGCTTCCGAAACATCGCGGGCAACGCATGTGCCGGGCGAAAATGCGCGGTTTGAGCAAGGCGACTGTTGCGTATGCGCCACAGAGAACTGGCCCATGAAGATGCTGCGCCACACTTTTTGTCAAAAACTTTTCACAAAAAAATTGAATAGACTGAATTGCTGGAGTACACTCCCGTCAACGTAACCGTCGGGACGGGTTTTCGGCGTGCGTTTATAAAACAGCGCTTTCGGGCCACAGCTTGTGGTTGAAAGAAACGCGACGCCAGCGCTCCGAAGAGCAGAGAGTGAACGTCCTCGTTTTCACTCTCGTGGAGAAACCGCGATGCCAGACCTTGAAATTACATGTTCGGAGTGTAGCGCTCCGTTCATGTTCACGGAACGGGAACAGGAGTATTACCGGGAACGTAACCTGACTCACCCGAAGCGATGTAAGCCCTGCCGCGATGCAAGGCGTGCCAACTTCGGCGGCTCTAAACAACAAGGAGGAGGGGACCGTCAGAGATTCGAGATCACCTGCGATCAATGTGGTAAGAACGATTCAGTGCCGTTCAAGCCATCGACAGGGAGGCCGGTTTTATGCAGCGATTGTTTTAGCGCGAGCCGGGCGCAACAAAGGACCTGAGTTCAGGGCGGCTGTTGCGAAGAGCTAGCTTCGGGCATAAACATAAACACAAACCGGGAATTTTTCCGAAGCGCGAGTAGTCTACGCGAGTGAAGGTGAAGACCGCTCTAAAATGAGTTACGAAACGATCCAACTCGAGCTGCAAAACGCTGTGGGCATCCTGACTTTGAACAGGCCCGACCGGCTGAACGCTCTCAACGTGCAGGTCGCACACGACTTCAAGGCCGCGCTCGGCGAGGCCCTCGAGCGTGGCGCCAGAGCGATCGTGATTACAGGCGCGGGTCGAGCATTCTCCGCGGGTGGCGACTTGCGCGCTATGCAGGAGATCGCACAGCAAGACGGGCGCGTCGAGGCATTTTTCGACGAGCCGTTGCGACTATTGAACGAAGCGATCCTGTTGATTCGACAAACTCCAGTACCCTTCATCGCAGCCGTGAACGGCGTCGCGTCGGGAGGAGGATGTAATTTAGCGCTCGCTTGCGACATTGTAATTGCAGCCGAGAGTGCTCGCTTCAACCAGGCTTTTATAAAAATCGGTCTGACACCTGATTGTGGTGGAACATTTATGCTGCCGCGGCTCGTAGGATGGAAACGGGCCGCCGAACTAATGTTCACTGGTGATCTGATTACGGCCCAACGTGCCGCTGAAATGGGAATGATTAACTCAGTCGCTACTGACGGTGAATTGATGAGCCAGGTAATGGCCATGGCCGAGAAACTCGCACTGGCGCCGACCGCCGCGATCGGGCGCATCAAGCACCTGATGGACGCCAGCGCGACGAATGATTGGTGTAGTCAACTCGATCTTGAACGGAGGATGCAGAT
>DATNDM010000130.1:0-6065 GCA_035553235.1 Pyrinomonadaceae bacterium
TCCTTCAACTTGCCGTCGAGGATGCCGCTCTTGAAGGGTGTTTTCACGGCCATCATGCCGCAACCGATGTCGACGCCGACTGTTGCCGGAATCACAGCTTCCTTCGTTGCAACAACCGACCCGACCATGCTGCCCTTGCCCAGGTGCGCGTCGGGCATCAGCGCGACGTGCTTGAACAGGCATGGCAGACGCGAAACATTGCGCAGCATGTTTTGTTCTTCGAGGCTGAACGCGTGATTGGCCCACGACAGGACTTCGCTGTGAGCTCCGGCGAGTTGCAGCTTTTCATAAGGCATGGATGCACCTCCTTTCTTTGAGTAGTTTTATGCCTTGTTTATTGCCCAAAAAGGTATTTCGATTGTCAAAAAACTGAAAAGAGCGGGCTCAAAGCCTCCCAGGGAAGCTGCCCGCTCCTTACAATTCTCGCGACTTTTTCGTTTGAGATTGGGAGCGGGAGTCCGCTCCCGCAGATTAAAACTTATTGAGTAAACGCCGTTCGGCGGTGGGGTTAATTTCTGTCCAACTCATTGTCATAGGCTTCACCTCGTCAGGGCGAAAACGCATCTTGTACGGCAGCGTGGGTGGTCCTGTCAAGAAAAATTTTGTGCCTTCTGTATTCCTATTTGTGCTTTTTGTGCTCACTTCGCGTAATAACCGGGGCGGTGGCGGATTTCGAGTTTTTCCTTTTTCAGGTCGGGATTCGTGATTTCGATCGTGATCTTGCGGTAAGAGCCGTCGCGTTTTTTGTTTGTGGAGGAATAAGCGATGAGGTACTGCGTTCGCAGTTCGCGCTCGATCTCCGCGAACGCCGCGTCGAGGTCAAACTTCTTGTCTGGAAAGAACGCCCGGCCACCGGTGCCTTCCGCGAGGTCGCGCAAGGCATTGCGATCCAGTCCGTCGCGCTTACTGCCAATGCCGATGGTATAGACGACGCTTTCAGCAGCCAGCACGCGATTGATCGCTTCCTTCTGACTCAAGCGACTGCTGGTGTTTATGCCATCACTCAACAGAATAATCGCACGGCGTCGCAGACCTGGAGCATTCGCGAGTACGTCATTAGACGTGAGCGCCACCGCGTCCCAGATTGCGGTACTGCCCGGGTCCGGGGTTGCGGGTAAGCCTGGACCACTCACGATTCCAGTCAGCGGTTTTCCCGAGCCAAGATATGCGGGTACCGCTACATCGACTGTTTCCAACACGCGGTACACACCCAACAGATCTCGACTCAACGGCTGTTCGAGATAGGCAAGACCCGTGAACGGAATCAGCGCCACCTGATCTTTACTCGACTGGACCACCTTCTCGATGAACGTGCGCACTGCCGCTTTTTCTGCCGGCAGCGTCGCCTCCTGCGAAATGCTCACGTCGATCAAAAACGCGATCGCGAGCGGCCGGTCTGTTTCGCGCTGGAAAGTGAACAGCGTTTGCGGCACGCCGTCTTCGAGCACGCGCAGATCTTCAGCGCGCAGTGTAGTGACGAACTGGTGCTGCTTGTCTGTCGCGGTGAAAGGCAGGTTTGTGACGTCAGTCTCGGTGCGAATTACATCGTCCTGATCTTGAGCGAGTAGAAGCGGGGAGCAGCAAAGTAAAACAAAAACCAAAAGCAAAATGCGCATCATAAAAACTCATTCCGGCAAACCCATGCGGCGTACCAATTCCTTAAACCTCGGATCGGATCGCAAACCGTCAAACTCCTGCGTGACGCTCAGCAACATCATGCGAAAGTCACGTTGCTCATAACCCTTTTCCAACCAGGCAATCGCTTCGTCGTTGTGGCCCAACCGCGCCTGGAACGTGGCGATCACGAACGGCGCGAAACGCGCGCGCCGCGACTCCTGCATCAGCAAGTCAACGTTCATTTGCAGGTACGCTTTCCAACCCTGCCTCGCGTAGACCTCGTTCAATTTCTTCAACTCTTCGGGCGAGATCAAGCCGAGGTCCTGCGACTTCGTGTACTCCGCCACAGCCTCGTCATACATACCCTTCATCTCGTATGCGTGACCGAGGAAATAATGCCCCGTCGGGAAGTGCGGATCCAGCTCCAGTGTCTTCTGATACTGCGCGATCGCTTCATCGTACCGGCGTCCATCCATGAGAATGTCGGCATATATTCGATTCATGATCAGCGACAGCGGATCGAGATCGAGCGCGCGGCGAATCTCCTGGATTGCTTCATCATTTCGCTTCAACGGAGACAGGTGCTCGGCCAACCACTGGTGCGCGCTCGCATAATTCGGATTGAGCTCGATGGCGCGCCGGTATTCCTTCTCAGCGGTCACGAAATCGTAGTCGTAGTAATCGAGGATCTGGCCCAGCGACGCGTGTGCTTCGGCAAGGCTGTCGTCAAGCGCGAGGGCTTTCAGCGCTGCCTCCTTGGCTTTCGGCATCATTTCGCGCGGTTGTTCGTTGGTGTAGACGGGAATCAACGCGTAAGCGTCGGCCATGCCGGAATAGGCGAGCGCATAGTTTGGATCTTTCTCGATTGCCTGTTCGAAAAACGGGAGAGACTTTTGCAGGTCGGAAGGCGTGCGCTTGTTCCAGTAATAACGGCCTTTGAGATAAAGCTGATACGCTTCGGAGTTCGCAGTGAACTGCTTGTCCATGCGTGCCTGGTCGACGCCGGATAGCGTCGGTCGCAGGTTGTTCGTGATCTCACGCGCAATCTCTCGTTGCACCGCCAGCATGTCGGCGAGATGTCGCTCGTACTGCTCGCCCCAGAGTTGTTTGTTGTCGCGGATGTCGATCAGTTCGGCGCTGATGAGCATCGTGTCGCCACGTTGCATCAGTCGTCCGGTCAACACCGCGCGCACGCCAAGCTCTTTGCCGACGGCGAGCGGATCCGTTTCCCTGCCCTTGTAACGAAATACCGAACTACGCGCGATCACTTTTAGATTCGGCACATGCGTGAGGTTGTTGATGATGCTTTCGGTCAGGCCGTCGGAAATCCAGTCGGCATTCGGATCTTTGTTCTGGTTCGCGAACGGAATCACCGCGATCGACTCCACCGCGACCTCGGTGTCGCGCGCGTGCATGTACGAGCGAATGCCAAACACCGCCGCGGCGGCCCCAATCAGGATCAAAACAGCGCCGACAATCGTCGCGGTCTTGTGACGCTTCAACTCGTTGACGATGAATTCCG
The DNA here is from genome assembly GCA_035553235.1 of Pyrinomonadaceae bacterium. Taxonomy (GTDB): domain Bacteria; phylum Acidobacteriota; class Blastocatellia; order Pyrinomonadales; family Pyrinomonadaceae; genus PSRF01. The sequence continues at coordinate 3,140 of DATNDM010000130.1, forward strand.
CACTCGACGCACGCGTCGCGGCTGAAGCAGGTGATTCGGTCGGCGCTGGTTGTGACTCTACGCGTGTCGTCTCGGACTTCCAGATGGTTCGCGCTTCGCTGCCGGCTGATGAAACCGGCGGCACCGTGGTCTCGATGTCCACAATCTCGCGCCGCACTTCCTTCAACTCGATCGCGATGTCTTTGATGTTTTGATAACGCTCATCCGGATCTTTCGCGAGACAGCGTCGGACGATGCGTTGCAGGTCTGGTGGTGCGTTTGGATTGAACGTCGTCAACAGTGGCGCGGGTTCGCGAATCACTTTGTTGAGTACTTCGATCTGGTCCTTGCCGGTGAATGGTCTTTGTCCAGTGATCGCTTCGAAAAGAATGCAGCCAAATGAAAAGATGTCGGCGCGGTGATCGATCTCTTTCGTCTTGCCCTGCGCCTGCTCGGGCGACATGTAACCGAGTGTTCCGAGTATCAAGCCGGGAGTCGAGTGCTGCTGCAGGATAGTGGGGTCTTCGGCGCTCGTCGCACTTGTGCTTGTGGTTTGCGGCTCGATCAGCTTGGCGAGTCCGAAGTCGAGAATCTTCGCGTGACCATCGGACGTGATCATGATGTTGTCGGGTTTGAGATCGCGATGAACGATGCCGGCGTCGTGTGCTTTCGCGAGTCCTTCCGCGACGTGTTGCAACGTGCGCAGGAGTTTCGAGAGGGCTTCGTGCTCTTTGTGGATCTTGTTGCGCAGCGTCGTGCCGTCGACGTATTCCATCGCGATGAAGTTCAGCTCGTCTGACTGGCCGATCTCGTAGATGTGCGCGATGTTTGGGTGATTGAGCGATGCGGCCGCGGTCGCCTCCTGTTTGAAGCGACGCATCCGATCCCCGTTTGACGCGACCTCGGCAGGCAGCACTTTCAACGCGACCTTGCGATTGAGGCTCGTGTCCTGCGCGAGATAGACCTCGCCCATCCCACCTGCGCCGAGGAGCGCTCGAATCTCGTAGCGCCCGAGCTGTGTTTTGGGGGACAGGGTCATGGGTCTTTAAAATACTTTGCCACAGATTTCACGGATTCTCACGGATAAATCTTATCCGTGCTGATCCGTGTAATCTGTGGCTAAAGCAAAAACGCGGAAATCAGAGTTACGACGCGCTCTTGGCGGCCGAGTCCGGCGCTGCCGCGCCCTGCTTGTTCGGCTGCGGCGTGATGCGCAGGTACGGCTTCGGCGCGCGCCAGCCGGCCGGGAATTTCTCCTTCGCTGCCTCATCCGACACCGACGGAACGATGATCACATCTTCGCCATCCTTCCAGTTAACCGGCGTCGCCACGCTGTACTTCGCAGTCAACTGCAACGAATCGATCACGCGCAGGATCTCGTCGAAGTTGCGCCCCGTGCTCGCCGGGTAAGTGATCATCAGCTTGACCTTCTTGTCCGGGCCGATGACGTAAACCGAACGTACAGTGAACACGTCGCTGATCTCGGGATGGATCATGTCATACAGTTCCGCGATCTTATGATCCGGATCGGCAATGATCGGGAAGTTGAGCGCAGTTCCCTGCGTCTCCTCGATGTCGCCCGCCCAGCGTTTGTGAGAATCGGTTGGGTCAACGCTGAGACCAATCACTTTCACGCCGCGCTTTTCAAAATCAGGTTTACAACGCGCAACGTAGCCGAGCTCGGTCGTGCAAACGGGAGTGAAATCTTTTGGGTGGGAGAACAGAACTCCCCAGCTATCCCCGAGCCATTCGTGGAAGCTAATCGGGCCTTCTGTTGTATCTGCCGTGAAATCGGGTGCTATATCGCCAAGTCGTAGGGCCATTTGTATCTCCTTCTAATTCGGAAAAACCGATTCCCGGCCAACGGACCGGGAACCAGGGAATAAGGATCGAGATGTCCAGATGAGCCGTTTTACAACTATTAGCCGCGCCAAGTCAAACCGAGGACGTGTTATGCTCGTTCAACATGAAACTAGCACTTAACGGCGCCACCACGATGCGCGCCGACCTTGCTACTGACCTGCAAGCAGCCGCCGCCGCGAGGTTTGATTACCTCGAGATCTGGGCAGCAAAACTCCGTGCTTTTTTGAAAGATCGATCGACTGGCGAGCTCAGCGATCTTTTCGGCGAGTCGGGGCTGTCACCACTCAGCATCAACTCGATCGAGCACATCACGTTTCGCGACACGACCGCTTACGACTCGATCAAACGCGAGTGTGAAGAACTGAGCCGGATTGCAGCGGCTGTCGAATGTCCGTGCATCGTCGTTGTGCCCGGACGGCTCCCGAATGGCGGCGCTTCGCGCGCGAATGTTGTGGCCGAGTCGATCAGAGTCTTGCACGAGCTGTGCGACATCGCCGCCGCACACAACGTCTCGCTCGCGTTCGAATTCCTCGGACAAAGTGACTGCAGCGTGCCCACGCTCGATCTTGCTCACGAAGTCGTTCGTGAAGTGAATCGCAAAGATCTCGGCGTCGTGATCGACAGTTTTCACTTCTATGCCGGCAACTCAACCTGCGAGATGATCGAAGATCTCGATCCAAACCTGATCCGGATCTTCCACATCAACGACGCGGAAGATCTGCCGCGCACGCAGTTGGAAGATCGTCACCGGCTGCTGCCCGGCCTCGGAATCCTGCCGTTGCAACAGATGATCGCATCGTTCCGAAAGATCGGGTATGACAAAGTCGCGAGCGTCGAGATCTTCCGCCCCGAGTACTGGGAACGAGATCCTTTTACACTTGCGCGCGAAGCTCGTGAAGCAACGGAGCGCGTGCTGTCGAAAGCGTAGAACGTAATGGCGAAACTGAAGATCGGAATTATCGGCGCCGGATACATCGCAGAGGTTCACGCGGGCGTGCTGGCGAATGACGAGCGTGTTCAACTGACGGCTATCTTCGACGTCGTGCCCGCGGCCGCGGAACGTCTGGCCACTTCATATAACGCA
>DATNDM010000131.1:0-8926 GCA_035553235.1 Pyrinomonadaceae bacterium
ACAGAGTGCATCACCGTCGTGTGATGTTTGCCTCCGAACGCACGGCCGATCTCGGGATAGCTGTGTTTGGTCAGGTGCTTGCACAAATACATCGCAACCTGGCGAGGATGTGAAATTTGACGAGCATTATTTTTCGAAACCAACTCTTCGCCCGTAAGTTTGTAAGTTGACGCGACCAGCTTCTGGATCTGTTGAATCGTGATTGCGCCCGACTCTTCTTCCTTCGCGATGTTTCTGAGTGCGTCCTGAGCGAGACTTTTTGAGATTGGTTCACCACGCAAAGAAGAGATCGCGATCAACCGCACCAGCGAACCTTCGAGTTCACGAATGTTGCTCTTCACCCGGCCGGCAATAAACATCGCAACATCTGTCGGAAGAGAGACGCCGATTTGTGCAGCCTTTTTCGTCAGGATCGCGATCTTCGTTTCGAGATCCGGCGGTTCGATGTCTGCTATCAAGCCCCATTCGAAACGTGAATGCAGACGCTCCTCGAGCGTCGGTATTTCGCGCGGCGGACAATCGGAGCTGATCACGATCTGCTTCTGCTGATCGTACAGAGCATTGAAGGTGTGGAAAAACTCTTCCTGCGTGCGCTCCTTGCCGGCCATGAACTGAACGTCGTCGATCAACAACACGTCGACTGATCGATACTTCTCACGAAAGCTCTGCGTCTTGTCGTAGCGAATCGCATTGATCAAATCGTTCATGAATCGCTCGGACGAGATGTAGCAGAGTTTGAGATGTTGATTGCGAGCTCGGATGGCGTGTCCACACGCATGCATCAAGTGCGTTTTGCCTAAGCCCACTCCCCCGTACAGGTACAAAGGATTGTAAGTTCGGCCAGGTGATTCAGCGACGGCCAGCGAAGCAGCGTGTGCGAACTGGTTGCACGATCCGACGACGAAACTGTCGTAAGTGTATTTTGCGCTCAGAGAAGGTTCGCTCAGGGACGGTGTCGAATGTTCGGCGACCGTGGCGACAGGACTCGTGTCGCCGGAAATGGAAGTCGCTCCTTCCGTGCCGTCCCGGAGAATCGTTGGAGCTTCGAGCGGGGGTAAACTGAGATCATTAGGGACCCAGTCGGAGACTTTTCCAACAACCCAACCGACGGAATAGCCTGACAGTCGCTGCTCGTTGAGCGATTCCGCGAGCACCTTGCCGTAGTTACTGACGATCCAATCCTTCACGTCCTGATTCGGCGCGCGCAAACGAAGAACGTGCTGCGAGCTATCAAGGCTTTCGAATTGAATCGGACTAAACCAGGTTTCGAGAGTTTGCTGATTTAAGCGGCCTTTTAGCGAGTGAAGGATCTTACCCCAAACATTCGTCGTCTCTACAGTAGCGCTCATCCTAAAATCATCGAGGAAGGGCCGTCAATTTGACTAAAGCTGCGTAATGGAACGATACGTTATGGTTGGTCGCTCCGTGCGCGAGACTCTAACCGCATCCTACCCCGCTGTCCCTTTGTAATTATCCAAAAATCGTTGTCGGAGGGATTTCCACAATGATTTCCACAGGTAGTGGAAAACCCTTCTCCGGCTTAAAGTATTGCTTTAAAGTCTTTTTCTATCAATTGTTTACAGGACGGTGACTTCTGAAGCGAGCGGAGACTAACATAGAACTTTCGGATCGATCAAGCTAAGTACGCGAATAAAACAACACCGATTGATCGCCCGTCGAAGGGAACTCATATTTGCGGCAAAAAGGCACGGTTCTCGTACACGACATTGTTGAACGTGAAACTTTGATGGGGCGTGAAACGGATAACAATTCGGATCATCGCTGATAGATCTTTTCCGGGTCGTTTCCTTGACATTAAACGCAGCGCGCGGCTAGTCTTAGGACTTTTCGTTATAAGGAGAATTCATTTCCATGTCCAAGCGCACCTTTCAGCCAAACAACAGACGACGCGCAAAGACACACGGCTTCCGCGCTCGCATGGCGAGCAAAAACGGACGCCTCGTGCTCAAGCGGCGCCGCGCCAAGGGAAGAAAACGGCTGACGCCTGCACACTACTAAGATCGTGCTGATAATTCATGCGGAAGTATTTGCGTGATACTTCGGAATTTCAGCACGTTTACCGAAACGGCAAGCGGTATGAAGGCGTATTCATCTCCGCCTTTGTCATTGAAAACCAGGAACTGAACCATCGCCTCGGAGTGACGGCTTCAAAGAAGGCGCTTGGCAAGGCAGTGCAACGGAATCGCGCGAAGCGTTTGCTTCGAGAAACGTTCCGTACCAACGAAAACTTCTTGCGTGAGCTCGCAAGAAATTACGATTGGGTCTTGAACGCGAAGGCAGCGGTACTGCATCAAAAGCTTGATGCGCCTCGCCAGGAGTTGAGGGGAATTATTGAGAAGGTTGGAAGGTTGGAGACGCGCGATACTGTTAATAAATAAGCGCTGGTTGTGAAGAGCGTTCTGATCTCATTACTTAAGTTTTATAAGTTGGCGATTTCCCCGCTTCTACCCCCTTCGTGCAGATTCGTTCCCACATGTTCGGAATACGCCGTTGATGCCATCTCTCGATACGGCGCGTTACGCGGAAGCGTCATGGCTGTGCGGCGATTGCTCCGTTGTCACCCGTTCAATCCAGGGGGATATGACCCAGTTAAATAATAGTGATTGTTTTTAGCAGAGGTTGATACCTCTTCGACACGATGCAACAGAAACGACTTTTATTAGCTCTGCTTTTATCATGCGGAATACTGTTTTTGTGGACAACGTTCTATCCGGTTCCACCGCAAAATCAGAAGCAGGGGGCGACGCCTTCACCCTCAGCTAGTCCGTCAGCTACTCAAACCGCAACTGCGAACAATCAAGCAGTGCCGACGACGGCTCCAGCTGCAGTACCAAATGTAACCTCAGCGCCGCAGCGGACGATCACGGTTAAAACTCCACTGTATGACGCGAAGTTCGATACGCTCGGCGCCCAACCAATCAGTTGGATTCTAAAAGTTAATAAGAACAACAACACTGAGATCTTCTCGGTTGGTGCTGATCGAAAGCAAAGAAAACCGCTTGAGCTGATCTCGCAGGAAGGCGTCAACCGGCAGCCACGAATGGCGCCGTTGCAGTTGTTGACCGGCGACTCGGCGCTGGATGCAGCGCTCAATTCGTCGACGTACAGAGTTGAAGGGGTCGATCAGTCCAGCGGTAATGTCGAGGTAAATCTCAGTAAGGGTGAGAAGAAAGCCCTCACGTTCGTTTACGAGGACGCGAACCGGAATGAAGTACGCAAGACGATCACTTTCGACGCCGAGCATTACGAAACGGATCTTTCAGTTCTGGTGAAACGTGGGGATCAAGCCGTTCCGCAGGTCAAGGTCGCGATCGGTCCGAGTATCGGCGATCAGGGTGTGCCTCATCACACGTTCTATTCAGTGGCGCCCGAAGCTGTAGCTTACGTCAACAACAAACTGGAACGTCATCCGCCCACAGGGATCAACTCCAACAAGAGCAATCCAGACCATCTGACGTTGAACGGCCCGATTGATTGGGCCGCCGTCGCTGATACCTATTTCGCGATGGTCGCGGTGCCTAACAACAAAACGGAAGGGCTCGAATACAGAACCGTCGCTTACGAGTACAAGCCGAACGGCGGCACTGCGGAAAAGAGATTTTTAGTTACAGCGTTTGTGCCGATTGCGGCGGATGGATCGCGCACCGTTATTTACACAGGTCCCAAAGATCATGACCTGCTGACGAAAGGTAGTGAAGTTGTTTCCGGTCTCGTCGGCCGGAGCGTTGATCTCGAGGGATTGATTGACTACGGCTGGCTGGGTTGGATTTCGAGGCCGCTCGCGGTTCCGATTCTGCGCGCGATCACTTATCTCTTCAAAATAACCGGTAGCTACGGTATCGCGATCATTCTCTTCACGATCGGAATCTACTCTCTCTTCTTCCCTCTGAAGGTGCGATCTTCGAAAGCGATGAAGAAGGCGCAGAAGATGGCGCCGAAGATGAAAGAGCTGCAAGAGAAGATGAAGGGGATGAAGCAGAACGATCCCCGGATGAAAGAATTGCAGATGGACCAGTTGCGGTTAATGAAAGAAGGCAATCCGCTCGGCGGCTGTTTGCCGTTGCTGATCCAGATGCCTTTTCTCTTCGCACTGTTCCGCGCGATCACGATCTCGCTCGATTTTCGTCAAGCAAGTTTTCTTTGGATACCGGATCTGTCCGCGGCTGAGCCTTACCTCATACACATTCTGCCGCTGCTGATGACGGGCACGATGGTGATCCTGCAAATGGTGACGCCGGCTCCCGCCCAGGATCCAATGCAGAAGAAAATGATGGCGGTCGGTATGCCGCTCTTTATGCTTTACTTCTTGTGGAGCGCGCCGTCGGGTTTAGTTTTGTACTGGCTCGTTGGTAATATCGTCGGGTTCAGTCAACAGTTCCTAATCAACCGTTGGACCAAGACCGACGATGAAGTGCCGGAACCGCCGCCCGCGAAAGGGCCCGCCGGACAGAAGAAAAAGCTGAACGCACCGGCGACGCCCGGATTGTTGAAGGATTGAAGTCGATGGCAGAGGTTACGCAACAGGCAGCGGAGTTTCTCGAGAACGTCTTTGACATGACGGGTCTCGAGTTGCGCGTTGGCATCAAGCCGGGCATTGCAGGTCCAGTGCTCGACATCGCAGGCAAGGATTCCGAGCTGCTTCAGGCGCAGACTGGCGAACTGCTCGAGGCGTTGCAGCACCTGATTAATCAGGTTTTTGGCAGGAACCTGGCTGGTGGTGAGCGACTTGTTTGTGATGTGAATGGTTTTCGCGCGACGCGTGAAGCTGAGCTGCAAGCCATGGCAAATCTGGCTGCCAATCGTGTGCGACAGACCGGAATGGCTTTCACGTTTGAGCCAATGACCGCCAACGAAAGACGGATTATTCACCTGACGCTTGCTGATAGCCCTGACCTGTTCACTGAATCGATCGGTGAAGGATCCGACCGCAAGTTGAGAATCGGCCCGAAGAAAAACTCCTAAACCCCTCCCATCCGGTTCTAAAATCAGAAAAACCTTATGTGTCGCTTCTTTGTGGCTAAATTTTGAGGCAAAAGCCAGTGACCACAATTGTTGCACTATCGACACCCAGAGGACGCGGAGCTCTCGCCGTCATTCGTCTGAGTGGGCCGGACGCGATCGCGATCGCGCGACATATGAGTGGTGTAACTGACGTTGAACCCAGACGCGCGACGCTGACCACATTGCGTCGTCCAAAAGACGAGTCTGAGTTGGACCATGTGCTGTTGACGTGCTTCAACGCTCCGCATTCACTCACAGGTGAGGATGTCGTCGAGATAAGTTGTCATGGCTCACCCGCGATTGTGCGCAGCATCATCGACACGACGCTCGAGTTAGGCGCCGTGCTCGCTGGTCCCGGAGAGTTCACACTGCGTGCGTTGTCGAATGGAAAGATCAACCTGGCCCAGGCGGAAGCGATACGTGATCTGATCGCAGCACAAACGGAAGCCGCGGTGAAGCAGGCGTCTCGCCAGTTGCACGGAGAGTTGTCGAATGCGCTTGGTCCATTCAAAGAAAAGCTGCTTGAAGTGATCGTGTTATTGGAGTCGGCGCTCGAGTTTGTTGAAGAAGAAATTCCCGCTCCGCGTGCGAATGAGATTGATCACGCTCTCGCTGTAGTGAGTGACGGCGTTGGAAGTCTGGCGCGAAGTTACAGTGCAGGCAGATTGCTTCAGGAAGGCGTCCGGGTTGCCGTTACGGGTCGCCCAAATGTCGGTAAGTCTAGTCTTTTTAATAGCTTAGTCGAACGTGAGCGCGCTATTGTTACTGATATCCCGGGCACTACTCGCGACACGTTAACAGAAGCAATCGACCTCGAAGGCATCCCCGTAATCCTCACTGATACCGCCGGCCTGCGCGAGACGACCGATGACATCGAAACGTTGGGCATCGAGCGTACACGCCGAGCGATGAGCGATGCGGATCTCGTTTTACTTGTGCTCGATGGTTCGACCGGAGTTGGACCAGGCGATCGTGAGTTGCTGGATCAAACCGAGAATGCACATCGACTCGTCATCATGAACAAAAGCGATTTGCCGGGCTTCAAGCTTCCAGCGAGTTGTGTCGAAGAGCTGCGACCGATTACTGTATCTGCACGAACTGGTGACGGTTTGGCGACGTTACGGGCTGCGATTCTCGCGAGCGTGAACGGCAACGGCAGCGACGAAGGCGGACTGTTAATCACGAACGCGCGCCACTACGATCTGCTGTGTAATACTCAACGCGAGATCGAGGCTGCGCGCGAGGCGTTGCGCGAACGGCACACGGAAGAGCTCGTGCTCGTGCCGCTACACAATGCGCTAAAGTTCCTCGGCCAGATCACCGGCGAGACAACGACAGAAGATATATTGTCTAAGATATTTGCTACGTTTTGTATCGGGAAGTAACGATGTCGTTCGACGAGACTTTCGATGTAGTCGTGATCGGCGCCGGCCACGCGGGCTGCGAGGCGGCGTCTGCTTCGGCGCGTCTCGGCGCCGAAACGGGTTTGATCACGTTGAATCTCGATCTCGTGGGCCAGATGTCGTGCAATCCCGCGATTGGCGGAATCGCGAAGGGACATCTCGTGCGCGAGATCGACGCGCTCGGCGGCATTATGGGACGCGTCATCGATCGGACCGGAATTCAGTTTCGACTGTTGAACCGTTCGCGAGGTCCGGCGGTTCAGTCGCCAAGAGCCCAGGCTGATCGCATGCGATATCGCGCGGAGATGCGGCGCACGCTCGAAGCAACGTCGAATCTTCATCTTCGGCAGGGGAAAGTCGTCGACTTCGTGCTGGATCATGGACGGTTGGCGGGAGTGATCCTCGAAGATGGGCGCCGGTTTGGCGCTGACGCGGTCGTCGTCGCAACCGGGACCTTTCTAAATGGACTAATTCACACCGGCCGTCGCACTTACTCGGGCGGACGCGCAGGTGAACCTGCGTCGATTGAGTTATCGGAGACGCTGAAGCGCCTCGGTTTCCCGGTCGGTCGCCTGAAGACTGGCACGCCTCCTCGGCTCGATGGCAGAACAATCGACTGGAGCGCTTTCGAGCCGCAGCGCGGCGACGAAACGCCGGTGCCGTTTTCTTTTTCGACTGACAGAATCGAGCAAAAGCAGATTCAGTGCTATATCGGTTACACAACGCAGGAAGTTCATGACGCGATCCGGGGAAACCTCGCGGAGTCGCCGCTCTATTCCGGAAAGATCAAGGGCATTGGCCCGCGATACTGTCCTTCTATAGAAGACAAGGTCGTGAAGTTTTCCGACAAGTCGCGGCACCAGCTTTTTCTCGAACCTGAAGGACACGACACAAACGAAGTTTATTTGAATGGTTTTTCGACTTCGCTACCCGCGGAGATGCAGCAGGACCTCGTGCGAATGATTCCGGGGCTCGAAGAGGCGCGGGTCATTCGGCCGGGCTACGCGATCGAGTACGACTTCGTCGACCCGAGAGAGCTTGGACCCGACTTGCAAACGGCTCGCTTGCCGGGGCTTTTTCACGCCGGGCAGATCAACGGCACGACGGGGTATGAGGAAGCGGCCTGCCAGGGACTGCTGGCCGGGATTAACGCGGCGCTCTACACGCAGCGGCGCGACTCTTTGCGGTTGCGACGGGAAGAGTCGTACATCGGAGTGCTGGTCGAGGATTTGATCAAGCAGGGCGTCGACGAACCGTACCGGATCTTCACCTCGCGCGCGGAGTACCGGCTGGCGCTCCGTTACGACAATGCCGACGAGCGTCTTGAGCGTTATGGCAGGGAACTCGGATTAGTGGGCGACTCCGATTGGGACCGCTTCAATTCGCGGCAGGCGCGGCTTGCAAAGCTGCGGCTCGCGCTCGAAACTGTTCGACTGCGGCGTTCTGATGCGCAGCATGCGGCGGTCTCGGCGTTGATCGGCAATGATCTCGGTGACTCGATTTCGTTGGAGCAACTCGCGAAACGTCCGAAGGTGACTGCGGAGTTGATCATGTCGTTGCTGCCAGCGGAGCTCAAGCCGGTGGCGGAAACTGATCTGAACTCTGTACTCGCTGACTCGCTGTATGCCGGCTATTTGGACACCCAAAAGGCGGCGATTGCGAAACTTTATCAGCACGATGCGCTGAAGATCCCGCGACACACCGCATTTCGAGGCATCGCCGGACTGTCGAATGAGATCGTCGAACGACTCGACCGCGCTCAGCCGCTCACCTTCGGAGAGGCGCGCCGCCTTCCGGGACTCACGCCCGGCGCCCTGTCTACGCTGCTCGCCCACCTCTGCGCCGGACAGCGCGCGATTTCTTAATGTTTCACGTGAAACATCCCCGATGTAGGCCGCAGGGCCCGATGTGTGTTAGGTTTAGCGCCAACCATGGCTAAGACGATAGCCGTCGCCAATCAAAAAGGCGGAGTCGGGAAAACGACTACCGCTGTCAATCTCGCCGCGATTATCGCCTCCTGGGGGAGTCGCGTTCTGCTCGTCGACGCCGATCCGCAGGGAAACGCGACCTCGGGCATCGGCGTCCAGCGAGGCAGTTTCCGGCGCGGTCTTTATCACAGCATCGTTCTCGACGAGCCGATCTCGAATATCACGTTGTCGACTTCGATCCCGTCGCTGAGCGTCGCCCCCTCAAATAAAGACTTGGCTGGCGCCGAAGTCGAACTGGTCGGACTTCACCAACGAGAGTTTCGCCTGAAGAGCGCCCTCGCAGCCATCGAAAACACCTACGACTATATTTTTATCGATTGTCCGCCATCGCTCGGGCTGTTAACGCTGAACGCTTTGACCGCGGCGAAGTCGCTGCTCGTTCCGATTCAGTGCGAATACTACGCTCTCGAGGGCGTTACTGAGCTTTTTGACACGCTCGCGCGCCTCCGGCGGGCACAACCCGGGTCTCATGATTGAAGGCCTGCTGCTGACGATGTACGACGAGCGAACAAA
>DATNDM010000132.1:0-4096 GCA_035553235.1 Pyrinomonadaceae bacterium
CACTGGTTGAGGTGTTGCTGGATTATCACTGGCCGGGGAACGTGCGCGAGTTGGAGAATCTGATCGAACGTTTGGTCGTGCTGAGCAGCAGTTCGACTTTAGGGCTGGAGTTTGTGCCGGAAAAGATGCTGCGCGTGCTGCCTGGGACGACGCCCGGTGACGAGAGCACGCTGGAAGGTGCAGTCGAAGCGCTCAAGCGCCGCATGATCGTGAACGCATTGAAGTCTGAGGGAAACAAAGTCGCCGCCGCGAAGAAGCTGGGAATCAGCAGATCGTACCTGCATCGACTGATCAACGAGTTCGATTTATAAACACATTTTTCACGTAAAGGCGCAAAGAAAACGCAAAGGACGCAAAGAAACAGTTCGCTTCCTTTGCGTCTTCTTTGCGCCTTTGCGTGAAAAAACCTAAAGTACGAATGTATATGGCGAGCCTGCAACAACGTTTACCTGAGAATGTTCCCGGCGACTTCTTCGTCGATTCCACCTGCATCGACTGCGACACGTGTAGCCAACTCGCGCCCGCAATCTTTCGCGATCACGGCGACCAGTGCAGCGTTCATCATCAACCCGCGACAGACGCGGAAACACAGCTCGCAATGATGGCGCTCGTTGCGTGTCCAACCGGCTCGATCGGCGCGACGAGCCGTCACGACGCTCATCTCGGCATCGACGCGTTTCCCCTTTTACTCGAGGACAACGTTTACTTCTGCGGCTTCACGTCTGAATCGAGTTTCGGCGCGTGGAGTTATCTGATCACGCGTCCAGCCAGTGAGGGCGGCAACATCCTGATCGACTCGCCGCGCTTTGCCAGCCAACTCGTGAAACGTATCGAAGCGATGGGCGGCGTCAGTCGCATGCTGCTGACGCACAAAGACGACGTCGCCGCGCACGAGTTGTTTCGCGAAAAATTCGACTGCGAAAGACTGATGCACGCCGATGATGGCGCGCGTCGTCTCGGGGTCGAGCATGTGATTACGGGCGCAGCACCGGTCCAACTCGATAACGATCTGCTCATCATCCCGACGCCGGGTCACACGCGCGGTCACGTCGTGTTTCTCTACCGCAACAAGTTTCTCTTCACGGGTGACCATCTCGCGTGGTCGCCAGTGAAGCAGACCCTGACCGCGTTTCGCAGCGTGTCGTGGTACTCGTGGCCGGAACAAACGCGCTCGATGGAGAAGCTGCTGAGTTATGAATTCGAATGGGTGTTGCCGGGTCATGGCGACATCCATCGAGACGACGCGCGAACCATGCACGATCACCTCGCGCGCTGCGTCTCCTGGATGAAGACCGTCAGGTAAGCTGATTTACGTTTTTTGTGTGCTTTTGTGGCTAACTCTGTTCAAAGAGGAAAACAATGAATCGAAATCAGAAGATTGCTCTCGGTTGCGGTGGCGGTGGTTGTTTGGGCTTGATTGCGGTTCTGATCGTCGCTTCCGTGGTTTATTTCCTTGTTTATCGCTCACCAGCTCGTCGCCGATACGAATACAATTACAACGTCAGCACAAATCGAAATTCGAATTCGAATGACAACTCGGATTTCTCGACGAACACGAACGACAACACGAACACGAACGCGAATGAGAACGCGAACGACAACGATAATTCGTCGAACTCAAATTCGTCGTCGTCAACGTCAGTGTCGTCGATGTCTGATGACGACAAGCACAAGCTGTATCAGGCGGCGGCGATGACGGGCGAAGGCGAAGTGGTCCGGCGCGTGTCGGTCAAGCTCGGCCTGGTCGACGACGACTTCACGCCGCGCGGCGATTACCAAAGCTTCGTCACCGAGCATGTTGGCTGGGTGATGCGCAACGCTGATTTCATCAAATCGATCAATACCCCTGACAAGGCACGCACGTACGTTAATGAACACTTCCCTGAGTAAGTTTTAGCAAATGGATCCTTCGCGCATTCGCAATTTTTCGATCATCGCCCACATCGATCACGGCAAGTCGACGCTCGCGGACCGCCTGCTCGAGCTCACGGGAGCTCTGTCTGAACGCGAGATGTCAGACCAGGTGCTCGACAACATGGACCTCGAGCGCGAGCGCGGCATCACGATCAAAGCGCACGCCGTCCGGCTCGATTACAAAGCACGCGACGGGCAGTCGTATGTGTTGAACCTGATCGATACGCCGGGCCACGTCGATTTTTCTTACGAAGTGTCGCGGTCGCTTTCAGCGTGTGAAGGAGCGTTGTTGATCGTCGATGCGTCGCAGGGTGTCGAGGCGCAGACGCTCGCGAACACTTATCTCGCCATCGAAAACAATCTCGAACTGATCCCGGTGATCAATAAGATCGACTTGCCGGGCGCCGAGCCTGAAAAAGCGATCGAACAGATCGAACACTTCATCGGCCTCGAGACGCACAACGCAATCCTCACGAGCGCGAAAACGGGCGAAGGCGTGGGCGAAGTGCTCGAAGCGATCGTGCGCGATGTTCCACCGCCGAAAGGTGATCCGAATGCGCCTTTGAAAGCTTTGATTTTCGATTCGTGGTACGACTCATATCGTGGCGTGATCGTTCTGTTTCGCGTTATCGACGGCACGATTCGTCCCGGCATGAAGATCCGCTTTTTCAATGCTAATCGCGACTACCAGGTGGAAACGCTCGGCGTAAATCGACCGACGCCGACCCCGATCGATCATTTGAGCGTCGGCGAAGTCGGTTTTCTGACGGCGTCGATCAAGGCTGTTGCTGACGTGCAGATCGGCGACACGGTCACTGAAGCAGCGCGGCCGACGCAGGAGCCGTTTCCGGGTTACCAGGAGATCAAGCCGATGGTGTTCGCGGGCTTGTATCCGGTGGACACGGCGCAGTACGAAGAGTTGCGCGATGCGCTCGACAAGTTGCGACTGAACGATGCGTCGTTCTTTTACGAGCCGGAGTCGTCGACGGCGCTCGGGTTCGGGTTTCGCTGTGGCTTTCTCGGGCTGTTGCACATGGAGATCGTGCAGGAGCGATTGGAGCGTGAGTTTAATCTCGATCTGATCACGACCGCGCCGGGTGTGCGTTATCGCGTGACGACAACTGACGGTCAAGTGGTGGAGATCGACTCGCCTGCGAAGATGCCGGATCCGGGCCGCATCGCGAAGATTGAAGAGCCGGTGATTCGCGCGGTGATTTTGACGCCCGATGAACATCTCGGCGGGATTTTGCCGCTGCTTGAAGAGAAGCGCGGGATGCAGAAGGGGTTTGAGTACATCACGTCGAACCGCGTGATGCTGACTTATGAGTTGCCGCTGAATGAGATCGTGCTTGATTTTTATGATCGACTGAAGTCGGTGTCGCGTGGTTATGCGTCGCTCGATTACAACCTTGCGGGTTATTGGGAGAGTGATCTCGTGAAGCTCGATTTGCTGGTTGCGGGCGAACCGGTTGACGCGCTGTCGCTGATTCTGCACCGCGCCACCGCGCCGGCGAAGGGACGCGCCCTCGCGGAGAAGATGAAGCAATTGATACCGCGGCAACTGTTTGAGGTGCCGATTCAGGCCGCGATTGGGAACAAGGTGATCGCGCGTGAGACAGTGAAGGCGCTCGGCAAGAACGTCATCGCGAAATGCTACGGCGGCGACATCACGCGCAAACGCAAGCTGCTCGAGAAGCAGAAGGAAGGCAAGAAGCGGATGAAGAAAGTGGGCCGCGTCGAGATCCCGCAGGAAGCCTTTCTCGCAGTGTTGAAAGTCAATGAATGAGATCTGCGTTCATCCGCGTGAATCCGCGGCTAAATTGTTGCTTAGCCGTGCACGGACATCAGCGGGTGAAGTTGATTGGGAATATTTATTTCAGCTTGCGCGCCGGCATTCGATCGTGCCGCTCGTCTACCTTCAATTAAACCATGCACCGCCCGAGGTTCTCGCTAAATTCAAACAGCACTACATCGAAAACTCAGCACGCAACACAGTCCTCACCGCCGAACTATGCCGGTTGATCAACTTATTTCGTGACGAAGCCATCGAAGCTATTCCGTACAAAGGTCCGGTCCTCGCTCTGTTAGCATACGGCGACATCGCTCTGCGGCGCTTCGTCGATCTCGATGTGATCGTCAAAAAATCCGACGTCCTGAAAGCGCGCGAGATCCTCCTAAAGTC
>DATNDM010000133.1:0-3191 GCA_035553235.1 Pyrinomonadaceae bacterium
TGCGGGTCGATGCAACTGGTACAGAGCCTTCAGCAACGTTGCGTGTATACGTCACAGCAAGCGGCGCTCTCATCGGTACTATGAAAAACAATGGAAGTGGAAGCTTCAGTGCTTCACTATCCTGGCCCACAAATCCGGAGAACATAACAGTGCGAAGCAGTTTTGGCGGTTCGACGTCGAGCTCTGTCACGCTCAAATAAAGAGTTTCACGCAAAGGCGCAAAGGCGGTCAAAAGCTTGGCCGCCTTGCGTGAGAACTTTTTCTTAGCGCGTCGTAAATTTCCCCATCTTCCAGGCTCAAAAGGTTCCTAGTCTCAATAAAACTGCGGGCACAATGCTTGCACAGACAAAATCAATTACGTTCGAGAGGAGTGCGACCATGACCCACCGAAACATCTCAAGCCTGATCGTTCTGATTTTTATCGCAGCCACAGTTCTCGGCCAGAAGCCGGCCCCTAAACCGACAAATCAAACACAGAAGATCGTGGAGCAGGGCATAGCCATTGAGTTTACTGCCGAACCTCTGGTCCAGAACGTAGACACGATCCGGGCCGCGGAAGACGTTAACGTCCGCTTCAAAATAACAGACACAACCACCGGCACACCGGTGAAAGGGCTGGGACTCTCCGCCTGGATCAGCATGCGCGAGGGCAAGGCGACCGAGCTTACACAATGCCACGAGAAGATTCAGTCGTATCTGACAGGCAGTATGCGCGCTCGTCCCGACGTTGATCTGAATTCCTATTACATTCTCGCTTTGAACAAGAGTGCTGATATCTCGGTAATCGATCCGCTGCTGGGATTTGGCGGCAGCAAACTGCTCACCCTCGTGATGCTGAAGAGCCCCGGCGAAGATTGGCTACTCACTCGCGACGGTGAATTGCTCTTCGTCACCCTGCCTGCCATCAATCAGGTCGCGGTGATCACCACGCGAAGCTGGAAAGTGATCAGCTACATCGATACCGGAACTCATCCAACTCGCATCACCGCGCAACCTGACCAGCACTTCATGTGGATCGCAAACGACGGCAACGACAAAGAAAGCGGCGTGACGGTCATCGATCCGGCCACGCTCAAAGTCGCCGCCAAGATCGCAACGGGAGCCGGGGTACACGACGTCGTCATCAGCAGCGACAATCGCTACGCGTTTGTCTCCAACCGCGACGACGACACTGTTTCTATCGTCGACGTTCAGAAGCTGGAAAAACTCAACGACGTGACGGTTGGTCCAGGACCGGCCTCGATGGCATTGTCTGAGTTGAGTAAAGCGATCTACGTCGCCAGCGAAACCGATGGCAGCATCACGGCGATCGACGAACAAAGCCGGCAGGTAATCGCGAAGCTGAAGACTAAAGCCGGCGCGCGTTCGATCCGGTTTGCTCCAGGCGGCCGCTATGGTTTCGTGCTCAACACGAAAGAGAGCACGGTCAGCATCTTTGACGCGGCCTCGAATCGAATGCTTCACGAAGTGACAGTCGGCAAGGCCCCCGACCAGATAATGTTCAGCGAGACGTTTGCCTTTGTCAGATCGCTTGATACCGAGAGCGTGGCGATGCTGCGGCTCGCAACGATCGGCAAAGAAGTTGACGTCACTGATTTCCCGGGCGGTGAAGCGGCGCCGCGAAAAGGATCGCAGCCGGTACACGCCGATTCGATCGTGCTGGCGCCGGAAGGAAACGCGGTCGTCATCGCGAATCCCGTCGACAAGAGTCTTTATTACTACACCGAAGGCATGGCGGCGCCGATGGGCAACTTTCAGAATTATCGCCGCGAGCCACTCGCAGCGCTCGTAGTCGATCGCAGCCTGCGCGAGATCAAACCGGGAATTTATTCGACGACGATCAAGTTGCCGGCGAGCGGACATTACGACGTCGCTTTCCTGAATGATTCGCCGCGCGTGTCACACTGTTTCGACCTGAGTGCTGATGTCAATCCTGCGCTAAAGGAAGAGAAACCGGTAGCACTTCGTCTCGAGCATCAACTGAAAGAGATGACGATGCCGGTCGGCAAAGACTTCACCTTCCGTTTCAAGCTCACTGACACCACGACCGGTAGTCCGAAAGCAGACTTGAAAGACGTGCGTGTGTTGACCATGACTGGGAGCGGTTGGCAGCGCCGCGACCTCGCCACGTCGTTGGGAAACGGAATGTACGAGATCAAGATCAACGTGCCGGAATCAGGAGTCTACATGCTGTTCTTCGAATCGGCGTCGATGGGCGTGCGCTACAAAGACCTGCCTTACCTGATGCTGCACGCGGTCGACTCGAAAGACGCGGGAGGTAAATAACATGACCACACGATTGCTCTTCATCGTTGCCTTATTAACACTTTCCGCGGTCGCCGTGCGAGCACAAACAGTCACAAGCGTCGCAGGAACAGCAGTTGTTCCAGCGGCAAAAACGATGAAGTCGTACGCGTGCCCGATGCATCCCGAAGTGAAGTCGCGCAAGCCCGGCAAGTGTCCAAAATGCAAAATGGATTTGCGATTGACGGCACCAGAGCCCGCCGCGCCCATCGCAAAGCCGGCAGCGCCGCCACCAAACAATTCCGGTCACAAAATGTCGATTCCGGACGTCGAGGTCCTGGACCAGGACGGCAACGCGCTGCACTTCTACACGGACCTCATCAAAGACAAAACAGTCGCGATTAATTTTATCTTCACTAACTGCACCACCATCTGCCCGCCACTCGCCGCTACGTTCGCGCGCGTGCAAAAAGAGATGGGCGACAAGGTTGGTAAAGATGTTCACTTCATTTCGATTAGCGTCGATCCACTGACCGATACGCCCGAGCGACTCAAAGCCTGGGGCGCGAAGTTCAAAGCCGGCGCGGGTTGGACGTTCGTCACTGGCGAAAAACAGGAAATGGACAAGCTGTTGAATGCGCTCGGCGCGGCCGTCGCAAAACGTGAGGATCACAGTCCCGCGATGATCATCGGCAACGACGCCAAAGGCGTCTGGACACGCACGTATGGTCTGGCAAAAACAGGTCAGATCGTGGGACTGATCCTCGACGTGATGAACGGAAAAGTTGACGAGACTCCGGCAACCGAGGAGGCAAAGCCATGAAGCTGCTCAGTGCAATCACTTTGTTTATTTTGTTTCTCGGCAGCGCAGCGTTCGGCCAGGATTCGGCTCAGAAGCCAAAACCGCCGGCGCCCGCTTCATTGGCCAATGCTGATAATGGCCCAAC
>DATNDM010000134.1:0-6557 GCA_035553235.1 Pyrinomonadaceae bacterium
CGATCGTTTGAAACTTGATGTTCTGGCGATCGATCTCGTCGAGTTCGATGCGAATGTAGCGACGCAGCATGCGCATCAACGCATCAACTTCGTAACGCGGACGTTTCCAGTTTTCAGTCGAGAAGGCGTAAAGCGTCAGAGCATTGAGGCCGAGGCGCGCGCCTGTGTCGACAGCGGCGCGAACAGCTTCGACGCCCGCACGATGACCAGCGATGCGCGGTTGGCCGCGCTGTGCGGCCCAACGGCCGTTCCCGTCCATGATGATGGCGACGTGACGCGGCAGGCGATCCCAGGCGACGGCGGCGAGCAGCGATTCTTCGCGTGTGCCTGGTTGAATTAGACCTGTGAAGTCAGAAAACATAAACGCGCCATTCGTTAAGCTAATTTCTCACGCAAAGGCGCAAAGACGCAAAGAAGAATTTAACTCCCCTTTGCGTTCCTTTGCGCCTTTGCGTGAAAATCACTCATAACGCACCGAAACCAATGTCAAACCACACGCCGGGGCAGTGACGGCCGCTGTTGGACGCGCGCCGGTCTCGAGCGCGTTGACGAGCGCATCGCAATCAAGTTCACCGCGTCCGACTGCCATCAGGGTTCCTGCGATTGCGCGGACCATGTAACGCAAAAATCCATTGGCGCTGACGCGAACCTCGATCAAAGCGCCGTGTGATCGTTCGTCAGCGCGTTCAAGTATCTCAACGCGAGTCACAGTTCGCACACGATCCTCGACATCCGACTGCGCCGCTGAAAACGCCGTCCAATCATGCTCACCACGGAACAACTCGCTCGCCGCTTTCATCCGCTCGAGATCGAGCGGGCGCGCGTCGTGATGGGCGTACCGATACCAGAACGGTGATATCACTGGTCCATTCACGACGCGATAAACGTAAGTCTTCTCGAGTGCTGAATAGCGCGCGTGAAAATCGTCAGGCACAGTATCGACATTTATCACGCGCACATCTCTGCCGGTGTTCCCGTTGATCGCCGCACGCAGCTTCGTAGCCGTGATCTCGCGCTGAATCTCAACACTCGCGACTTGCCCCTCAGCATGAACACCCGCATCCGTACGACCCGAGCCATGCACATTAACGCTGCGCCCGTCGATCAGCGACAGCGCTTGCGTCAACTCACCCTGAACAGTCCTGCGACCCTCTTGAATCTGCCAGCCGTGAAAATCGGTCCCATCGTACTGAAGCAGCAACTTGTAATTCATAACCAAAGCGCTTATCCACAGATTATCCAGAATGTCTAAATCGGTCTGCGCGTGGTGTCTTAGTTTAGATTTCTCTGTGCAACCTCTGTGTTCTCTGTGCCTCCGAGGTTGAGTAATTCTTGACAAATAATCACCACGGAGACACAGAGAACACAGAGGTTGCACAGAGAAGAAGCTCAAACTAATACACTACCGGTCTGCGTAATCTGTGAACAAAACTAAACTTTCTGCGTGCGGCTGCCGGGCTTCACGACCGGTTCGCCGAGTTTGCACGCATCACAGTCCGAAGCCTCAACCGACAACACTCTCAACGATGCGAGCGACGAGAGCGGCACACCAACATCAGCACTGCCGCCGGAACGATCGATGATCGACGCGGCCCCAACCACATGCGCGCCGGCGCGTCGCACAGCTTCAATCGTGTCGCGCGTCGATCCACCAGTCGTGATCACATCTTCGACGATCAGAGTCTTCTCACCGGGCGTGATCGTGAAGCCGCGTCGCAACGTCATCTGCCCCGCTTCGCGTTCGGTCCAAACGAACCTCGCACCCAACGCACGCGCGACCTCGTGTCCGATGACGATCCCACCGATCGCCGGCGACGCGACGAGTTGAATTCCCTGCCCCTGAAACTTCTCGGCAATCGCGCGCCCGAACGCCTCGGCCCGCTCAGGAAACTGAAGCACGAGCGCACACTGCAAATAGACCGTGCTATGCAAGCCGCTCGAGAGTTGAAAGTGGCCCTCCAGTAACGCACCGGTTGCTCTGAATTGATCGATCACTTGTTCAGCGTTCACGTTCTTACCTCGCGAAGTATGTGCGTGCTACAATCCTTAACGAAATGCCGCCTTATCCGAATTTAGTTTCTGACTCCACTCTCGTTCAGGACACAATCGACCTGTTAACTTGCTCGGGTGGACGTGCGGCTGCATCGGAGATCGTCGACGCTGTTTTCAAACTCTCTCACATCGACGACGAACTCGCCGGACTACTCGTCGCAGACCTGATCAGAAACGATCGGCGCTTCAAGATCGTCGAGAATAACACTGTCGAACTGCTCAAAGACGACAGCCATTTGCGGCTGTTGAGAGATCTCGATTTCGTCGTGGTCGACGTTGAAGCCACCGGCGCCAAGACGCCGCCGAATCGACTCATCGAACTCGGCGCTTATCGCATTCGCGGCGGACGCATCGTCGATACGTTTCACTCGCTGGTCAATCCCGAGATTCCGATTCCACGTTTCGTCGCGTCGCTCACCGGTATTTCGAACGACATGGTCCGCAACGCGCCGGTGTTTGCGGACGTCGCTCCGAAGTGGCTCGACTTCGTGAGCGATTCCGTTTTGGTGGCCCACAACGCGCCGTTCGACACGAGTTTTCTGAACCACGAAATCTCGCGCGTTTACCCCGGTCATCGAATGATGAACCCGCATCTCTGCACGGTCAGGCTCTCACGCCGCGCGCTGCCAGACCTTTCGAATCACCGGCTCGAGACGATTGCAACTCACTTCTCGATTCCGATCGCGAGCCGTCATCGTGCCGGAAGCGATGCGCTTGCCACTGCCGAAATCTTTATTCTGTTACTCACCAGACTTGAAGAGACTCACGGAATCAAAGACCTTGGCGCTGCGAGAAGATTTCAGTTCCCGGAGTTGACCGCAGATCTTCACGGATGATCGATCACGATTTCCGGCCTTTTGAGTTTTTGTCTTAAAAGCACGAAAACGATAATCCCCACAGCAAGACCGACACCGACCCACGGATAATATCTCGCGAGGATCTCTTTCGCCTGAACCCCATAGCGCACGGCAAAGAACCCCTCGAGCAGGAAGCGGAACGCGCGTCCGACGATGATCGCGAGCATGAATCGCAATAAACTAAACCGGAACACGCCGGCACTGACCACAAACAACTTGAACGGAAACGGCGGCGGCAACAGTGTCGCAACCAACACCGCGAACGCGTCGTAGCGCTCGATCCAGTGACGCACGCGTCTCTGTTTGATTTCGGAGAAGCGGTTCAGTGCGCGCGCGCCGGCCCGTCGTGAAATCAAATAAAGAATCAGGCAGCCGAGCGCCGAGCCGGCCGTCGCCATGAAGGCGTAAAGCAACATCCAGCGCGGATACGTCGTCGACAACAACAGCATCAACGCATCGCAACTGCTCGGCAATGGGACGAACGTCGAGTCGAGTAGT
The DNA here is from genome assembly GCA_035553235.1 of Pyrinomonadaceae bacterium. Taxonomy (GTDB): domain Bacteria; phylum Acidobacteriota; class Blastocatellia; order Pyrinomonadales; family Pyrinomonadaceae; genus PSRF01. Next base: position 3,408 of record DATNDM010000134.1, read on the forward strand.
GCGACGGCAAACAAACCGAAAGCGCCGAACGTGATCAGGTATTCAGAGAGACGCGTGAGCCACTTGCTAGCGAAATGAACAACAGATTTCAATCAGGGGATCCTTTCAGTCTGAAGCTTCGTCGGTCTCAGCATTCACCGGCACGCGCGGGCTCCTGCGCATCCACACAACGAGATAAATTACGATTCCGATCAACACCAACGTGCCGACTATGCTTACAATTACGAGCCCGTTGTCTTTCATGAATATCAGCACGCGACGGCCATAGTACACAGCGAGTATGCCTTCGAGGTAATAGCGGAACGAACGCGCAATCATCACCGTGATTAAAAACTTCCAGCGCGGATACTCGAGGGCGCCCGCGGTCGCGACGAATATCTTGAACGGCAGTGGCGGAGGAAGTACCGCGGGAAGACCGATGGCGAGAAACCCAAAGCGCCCGTACGCGAGCTCGACGCGCTTGATGCTTTGCAGCGGAAAGCGTTTGCGCAGCACGGCCTGGCCGCCGCGGCGAAAAATCGCGTAGAGGATATTGCAGCCGATAACACTTCCGATCGCAGCGAAGAGCGGAAAATAGAACACCGCGGTCGGGTACTTAAAACAGCGTCCTACCACGAGATAATCATTGATCTCGGGCAGCGACAACAGCGACGAATCGAGCGCGCCGATAATGATCATCGCGGGCGCCGCGAAATAAATCGGCAAACTGATAACGTGAATTTCCAGCCAGCGGGCGACCGCTGCTAACCAGTCGTACATGAGGCGCTAATGAAAACATAGGTTCACAAAAGGCACAAAGCTTCGCCCACAAAAAGGCACAAAAGGAAAACACTGAGTCCACGTCACAGACAACTCTAACTCGGGTCGAGACAGATTTGAGTTCTGACTCGGTTTTGTTTTTGAGCCTTTTGTGGGCGAAGCTTTGTGCTTTTTGTGAACTACTTAACGGGTGCAAAAACGGAAGGCGTGTCGTAAGTGATGCCGACGGTGAAGCCGGACTTGGGACTGAAACTGGTGAGACCTTTGATCCCGGCGAAGTCAAACTGCAATCCAGACGCCCTGATCTGCATTCCGAGCCGCGCTTCACCCTGCGACTCCGTGCCGAGCGGACCATTACCCGGGCGCGTGTTCGCGCGTCCATTCACCTCACCGGCGATGCTGAACTGTTTGTTGATGCGGTAAATGCCGGCGAGCCCGTAAGTCAGCACATCGTTCTGCGAAAACAACTGAGTCGGTGCGGTGAGAATCGCAAGACCGATGTTGCCGAAGGTGTTGAACCGTCCATCGCGTCCGAATTTCTTGCCCACGAGGATCGATCCGAACGCGTTTGTTTGATTAAGACCGATACCTTGTCCCTGGCTCGAGTTCGGCAGTTGCACGCCAAAACGAAAACCGAGCGAAGGACCACGACGCGTCTCATTACGCAGTTTGAATTTGGCGGCGAGCGTGAAGTCACCAGTATCGTTGGTCGAATTTGCGCCCGGCGCCAGCTCTAAAGGAATTGCAGACGGACCACGGGAGTTGATGCTGACGTAATTTTGCGCGACGCCTTCGATCTGAAACTCGACGTTCGGCGCCATGCCGAAACTGACGCCGATCACGCCAACGCGCGTCAGATCGCCATTGATACCTGATACGGTGTACTTCGCGCCTTGCATGAAGTCGATGCCGGCTTGGATGCGGATGGAACCGGGAGGAATGATGTCGACGTCTTCTGTGATGAGAGGGCGCTGCTGCGCGGTGGCAGTGGCAATGCCGCAAATCAACAAAGCTAAAATTAATAGGAGACGCCTCATCGAGGAGGGATTCTACATGATATTCTTGTGCGCCGAAAGACATTGCACAAAAAGTCGGTGACATTGCTTTTCTCTGCGCCACCTCGGCGTTCTCTGCGTCTCTGCGGTGAGTTATTGCTGAATTAGTTAACCGCAGAGACGCAGAGAACGCAGAGGTGGCGCAGAGAAATCAATAATTTGGAATTTTTTGTGCAAAGCCGCGCCGAAAGGAAAACCAATTTATGAGACGTCTTGCTGTCCTCTTCGTAATACCTGTTTGCCTTCTAATCGCTTCGCAAACATCAGCGCAACAGAGCGCGGTGCAAGTACAGGGCATCAAGGGCCCCATCACGATTCGCCGCGACGAACGTGGCATTCCTTATATCGAAGCGCAGAACGACGAAGATCTCTACTTCGGACAAGGCTACGCCACCGCACAGGATCGTCTCTGGCAAATGGATCTCTTCCGGCGCACCGCGCGTGGCGAACTCGCGGAAGTTCTCGGCGCTGGTCCAAACAACATCGCTATCGAGCAGGACAAACTTCATCGCAACTACGGTTTCGCCCACGCCGCCGAAGCCGAAGCCGCCGCTGCTTCACCGCGCGCGCGTGCGCTGCTCGAAGCCTATGCGCGCGGCGTGAATGCTTACGCGGCTTCACTCGATCCGAAGTCGATGCCGCCCGAGTTTCAGATCCTGCAATACAGTTTTCGTCCGTGGACGCCGGCCGATACGTGCGTCGTCGTGAAAATTTTCTACGAAGCACTTTCCGATACGTGGCGCCTCGACATCATGCGTCAGGCAATGTCTGTTTTGCCCGCCGAAAAGCGCGCTGAATTGTTGCCTGAGATCTCGCCAATCGACGTACTCGTCGTCGGTAAAGACACTCCGTCAAAACCGAAATCGGCGCACATCGCGCCTGGGTCAGTCTCTAATCAAACACTCGCAAAACTTGCATACAACCAGCAGATCGCTGCGGCAGCTCTCGATCGCATCGGCTTTGATACTGATGCACTAGCAGCCAGCAACAACTGGGTCGTGAGTGGCAGTCACACCGTGACCGGCAAACCGCTGCTTGCCAACGATCCACACCTGCGGCCCACAGCGCCTTCGATCTGGCATCTGGTCCACCTGAGCGCGCCTGGGATTCGCGTCGCGGGTGTCGCCACGGCTGGTTTGCCCGGTGTCATCATCGGTCACAATGATCGGATTGCGTGGGGCTTCACGAACGTTGGCCCGGATGTGCAGGATTTGTACCTCGAGAAATTCAACCCCGACAATTCGAAGCAGTACCAGACGCCGACCGGTTGGCAGGATGCGATTATTCGTCAGGAACAAATCAAGGTGAGGAAAGGCATCGGCAGCTCTGAATACGA
>DATNDM010000135.1:0-7552 GCA_035553235.1 Pyrinomonadaceae bacterium
CGCGAAGGTCGTCGTGCGTGGAGCGTCAGGCGATAGGAGGAGCTAGTGTCAAGGTTTTGGATTTCTCTGCGCAACGTCTGCGTTCTCTGCGCCTCTGCGGTGATCTTTTTCAATGAATTCTTAACCGCAGAGGCGCAGAGAACGCAGAGGTTGCGCAGAGAAATCCAAAACCTTGACACTAGCTCCTCCTATTGCCTGACACTCCACGGACGACGACCTTCGCGCCGCTTTGCAACTTGTCGAAACCGTCCACCGCAACCACGTCGCCGGCCTTCAGCCCTGCCACAGCTGTGACATTCCCATCCGTCGTGCCCGTCGAAACGTTCTGCAGTGCGACGGTTTGATCCGGTTTCACGACATACACAAACGAATCCTGCGCGTTGCGCTGAATCGCGGCCGTTGGAATGAGAATCACGCCGTGTTGAGTCGTAACCAGCAGACGCGCATTCACAAACTGGTTTGGGAAGAGTGCGTTGTCGCGATTGGGGAACGTAGCTTTGAGCTTGATCGTGCCCGTGGTCGTATCGATCTCGTTGTCGAATGTAAGCAGCGCGCCTGATGAAAGCTTCGTCTGCTGAGTGCGATCAAGTGCATCGACCGTGAGCCGGTTGCCACGACGCAACTGCTCCCGAATTTGCGGCAGGTAATCTTCAGCAACACTGAAGAGCACATTGATGGGTTGCAGTTGCGTGATCACGAGCATGCCGTTGGCGTCAGACGCGTGCACGATGTTGCCGGGATCGACGAGTCGCAACCCAACGCGTCCGCTGATCGGCGACGTAATCCGGCAATACCCGAGCTGAACGTTCACATTATCTATCTGCCCCTGGTCCAGCTTAACGACGCCTTCGTACTGATGGACCGTGGCGACCTGCGTGTCGAGTTGTTGCTTCGGAATCGCGTTCTTGCTGTACGCAATCTGGTAACGATTCAGATCGACGTTCGCGTTTTCGAGGAGAGCTTTGTCGCGTTGATACTGGCCCTGCGCTTGTTCGAGTTGTGCCTGAAACGGACGCGGATCGATCTCCGCGAGCAGGTCGCCCTGTTTGACCATCTGACCTTCGCGGTAGTTGACGCTCATCAACTGCCCGTCGACGCGGCTTTTGACGGTCACAGTATTTATCGGCGCTACCGATCCGAGCGCATTGATGTAGACGCCGATACTCCCCTCCTGCGCGACGGCAGTCGAGATCGATAGACCAGGCGACTGCGGCGGCGCTGACTTCGCTGCTGCAACCGTGGCTTTCTGTCTACGTTGGATAATAAAGAAACCTGCGACGGTGACGACGAGGAGCAGGACCAGCATCAGCCGCGGGCTGGGCCGGCGCCGGCGTGGTTTAACTGGAGGTGGCGGCGGTTGTTCCGTTTCAGGCGCTTCTACATCTTCGACAATGGGCTCGTCCATCGCGAAGATCTTAGAGAAGATTAAGGTGTACTTCTTCTAGCTCTTTGCTCAGCTTGTCAGCTTGTTGCTGGTAGGAGTTTAGCCGCGGATTTACGCGGATTTACGCGGATCGGCGTTTATCCGCGTTCATCCGCGAAACAAAAAAAGAGTGTGGATGGAACCACCTCGGAGCCCATTTTTGGTCCACCCACACTCAAAACACAGGAGGTGTCCCCCCCTTGTAAGTTTGCCCCCTGTGCCTAGCGAAGAATGCCTTTAACCACAACTAACTCAGGCATTCTATTTTTGTGCAACCTGCATTTCTTTCAGTTTGTTGTCGCTTTTATCAGCTATTTGCGTTAGCCCCTGATCCAGATCGTTGTAAAACTCCTGCTCACCACCTTCGAAGTGATGACCGCGCGCTTTCACTGCGTACAGATGCTTCACGCCTGGCGTCGCGTCGTAGAGCGACTGGGCCTCACGGAACGGCGCGTAATCGTCGTTAGTCGCATTCAGAAAAACGATCGGGGTTTGGTTCAGTTTCTTCAGATATTGATGTACGTCAAAATTCTTCTCGTGCGGCGTTCCGTGCGTGATGTAGATGATCGAATCACTCGCTTGCCACGCGAGCTCACCATACATCGGCAGACTTATCGCCAGAATCCTGCTGACCGGAAACGTCAACTCCGGTTGCGTCGCCACCAGCACGCTGTAACCAGCACCGAGGGACCAGCCCGCCAGGACCACCGGCGCTTTGGCGTCAATTCCCGGCCGCGCGAGCGCCAGTCGTGCGAGTTCGTCGTAGTCACGCGTCAGCTCTTCCGGTGTGACCGGTTTTTTCGGACTTGCAAAATTCACGAGATAACTCTTCGCATCGATGCCGACGACAGTGATACCACTCGCTGCAATGTGCGCCGCGATGTCCGCGCAAAACGGACTCCACCCGCCGTCGCCACTCGTAAAGAGCACGAGTGGTTGATTGGTCGCGTGCTCCTGTTGATAGAGCTGGAGCTCTAGTGGTGGACCATTGCGAATCGTCGCCTGGAAAAGCGAATGTTTGACTTCGTGTGACAACTCTTCGTGCGTGACGTGGTGATAAAAACCGTGATACCACCGCACGGCGTACACAGACGCCGCACAGAGAACTAAAAAGGCCAATGCAATTAATGCCTTACTCCGCATTTTTCTGTGTAATCTGTGGATCAACCTGCTCTCGTATCCACGCCACCGCATCGCCAAGCGCAGAGTAAAACTCCTCGCGGGCGCCACTAAAACGGTGATTACTCGCCCTGATGAGCACGTATTTTTTCGGATTGCCGGCACTCGCAAACAACGCGTTCCCAACCTTCTGCGGGCTCGCCGTATCCGACGTGCTCTGGATCATGACCAGCGGCACGGGTGAAATGCGGGGCAACAACTCGTCACTGCGAAATCCGTAAAGCGCATTGGCTTCGTTGCGCAGGTCCGTGTGGTTCGCGCCGAGACCGCTGACGAGTTGGTTCTGCTTCGGTAGTCCGATCGAAATGATTCCGGCCCAGTTGGCCCGTGTCTCGACATCTGAACCAACTGCGATTGCAAAGCCGGCGCCGAGTGACCAGCCGTAAACGTAAACCGGCACTGCTGAATCAACTCTCGCGAAGTGGCGTAACGCTCCGGCTATGTCAGCGTAATCGCGCGCAAGCTGATTTATGGTCAAGGGGCTCTCGACGGACGAAAACTGTCGCAGATAAACCTTCGAATCGACGCCCGCGACGGCGAAGCCCATGTGCGCAAGCTGTTCTGCCGTGCGTGGCGCAAGCCCGCGCCAGCCACCGTCTCCACATGCGTAAATCGCGGGCTTCGCTGGCCCATCACCTTGCGGACGATAAAAGTGGACCCTGAACTGTTGTCCTCGGACGGTAATGTCGCGATCTTCCCTGACGACGTCGGGCCACGTCTTCGTGTCGTCCGGATCGTAGTGATCGGGATCCTGTGCGGCTGCTCGGTGCGCCGCGGTTACGACCACGAAGAGAGCCAGGCCCAACAGAACCCAATGATGAAGGAGGCGGCGTGTTTCCATGTCTTAATCTTCTCGGGAAAATTTCTGTGCCCGAGCAGCATCTCGAGAGTGAGCGCATTGCGGACCTGAACGACTGCGTACAACATGCTGAGCGACAGTCGGCGCTGATTGAAACAGAAGTAGACCGGCTCCCAACGGTGCGGGTGATACTTCGCTTTGTAGCGATACAGACGCTTGAAATCGTAGTTGAGATTGACGCGCTCGTAGACGAACCGCATCACACGCGCGAGCACGGGATGGTCCAACAGGTCCGGATCGTCCAGCAGCGCCAGCGGCGCAAGCCCCATTGACGCCATTTGATACCCCTCATCTCCCACTAGACGAAGGATCTCCGTGGATAGGAGTTCCATCGTTCCACGTATGGCATCGGGCCTGCGCCGCGTTACGTCGAGGTAGTAACCACTGCGGCCGTAGATCGGCTCACAAACGATGAAGCCCTCGACGCGTCCCGTTCCGTTCTCGGATCGCGCGATGAAATAGCGTTTGGCCGACGGTCGATCGAGCCCAAGCGAACCGAGCACGAATCCAAGTTCATGATTGCCCTTGCAACTGAGCCAGGCATCAGAAATCTCGTTTAGCTCTTCGTTGATGGCTGCCGCGCCTTCGGCAAAAGGATCGTGTTCGCTGACGACAACTCCTTCACGTCTTGCCTTGTTGGTGGCCGCGCGCACCAACTCCATCTTGCCGCCCGCGAGGGTAAAGTGGTCCAGATCGAAGATTGCTTCTTTCCCGATCTGGACGTCGGCAAAACCCTCCGCGCGAAAGGCGTCCAACATCGCCGGCGAAACCTGATATGCACCTACCGGCCTCATCATTGCCCTGGTGAAACCCCTGATGAGAATCCGCGCCTGTTGAGGTGCGCATACAGGATCGCCGGCGATCACCGCAACCCCGCCGCGGATTTGATACGCTAAAAATCCATCCACGCCAGGCGACGTGAAATAAGATTTCGGTCCTTCGAGCAGCACATAGGAATTCGTGTTGCTGCCGTAACGCCGGACCCACGTATCGAGTTTCGCTTGCGGTAGTTGCATAGCCGGAACCGTCAGTAGCTCAAATGGTTTTTGCGATGCTTGAGATGCTTATGGTGATGGTGGCGGTGATGGCGCCAGTAATTCTTATCGTGCTTGTCTTTGGCACTAACGGAACCTGACTGGAGTCCGAGAGTCGCCGCTCCGAACAGCATGACGGCCCCCAGCACAAACGAAACAACTGTCTTCATGATCAATCTTCCTTTCCGAGAACAATCGAAAGTCCGCTGGCGCAATTCGCAACGACCATGCCAGCGAAAAATCTGCTGGATTGCGCGGCTGTGGGGCCAAAAAGGGCCGTTGCGGGTGTGACGGATTTGCCCTGCCCGCAAGACCGCCCCACCCTCGCCCCCCGCAAAGAAGCACAAAAAGCTGAAAGAATCAGTGGAGTGATTTGTGCATTGTTGACAGCGAGGGCCACGGAAGGCACAAACACTCTGTTGATTCTTCCGTTCGTTCATACTGTTTGTTAACCAATGTTCGTTTGTGCCTTTGTGGTCTCGTTTGTGCTTTTCGTGATCGAAAATGCGGACATTTAAGCTTCACGCCAAAACCACGCTGCTCAGTTCGCTGCTCATCGTGATCATGCTGATTGCGGCGCTCGCGGCCACGAGTGCGGCAATCGCCAACATCGAGCGCACCGACGACGAGAAGTTCGCCGAGATTCAGGCGCGCGACCTCGCCCAGCACATCAGCGACATGGGCTCCCACGATCCCGAGTCGCTCGCCCGCGCTGTGAACCTAATCAAGGGCTCGCGGCCCAACATCCTGAGCGTGCGCATCTGGCAACTTGCAAACGGAGACTTCGTCGAACAGGCGGCAGCAAACGGAAGCACGCCTCCGACAAGCATTCCGCAGGATGTGAAAACGGCTTTGCGTAACGGTTCGAGCAAGATTCCATCGAGTCCAAACCAACAGTTGTATCGTTCTTTCGCGACCATTTTTGACCACGGTCGCCCGAGTGGCGCGGTCGAGGTCGTACAGCGCTTCGACAGTATCTGGACAGTCGCTTACCACTATTTGAAGAACGTCATCTGGATGTCGCTGATCGCGATCGCGTTGATCATGATCGGCACTTATTTTCTTTTCCGGCAGGTGCAGTTAACGACTAAACTCGAGACCGAAAAGGAAATACTGAGCGATCGTGTGCGTGAAGCGACGACCGAACTGGAGGAACGAAACCAACAGCTTCAGGAAACGAACCTTGAACTCTGGCGCACGAACCGGCGCATGAACGAACTCGGACGACTCGCTGCGGCCGGTCAAACAGCGGCGCATTTCGCGCATGAAGTCGGCACGCCGCTCAACCTGATCAGCGGGCACGTGCAGTTGCTCAAGTCCGATCTCGAACGCGATCCGCACGATGCCGAGTCGCGCATTCGAACAATCAGCGCCCAGATTGAGCGCATCGAAAGAATCGTGCGCCGCATGCTCGACAAAACAAGGTTCGAAACTGAACTCGCGCCACTCGATCTGAATTTAGTTTTGCGCAAACTGTGCGACGCGATGGAGCCCGCGTTGGACAAACGCAACATCCGTCTCGTCGAGTCATTCGCTGACAGTCTGCCACTGATGGCGGGTTCGTCAGATCGTTTGCAGCAACTGTTTTTGAACCTCATCAACAACAGTCTGGATGCGATGCCGGACGGCGGCGAGATTGAGATACACACGTCAACCGAGGGCAAGCCCGGCAAGACGCAACGCATCGCGGTCGACTTCATCGATACCGGCGTAGGCATGACGCCGGAAGTGATGAGTCACATTTTTGATCCGCTCTACACGACGAAGGATCGCGGCCACGGCACGGGACTCGGGCTCGTGATCGTGAGTCAAATCGTTTCTGAGCACGGTGGCCGGGTCGAAGTTGAGAGTGAGCAGGGGCGAGGCACACGTTTCCGGCTGACTTTCGCCGCGATCCCGAACGACGTGGCGGGAGTTGTTGAGAATTTAGAACCCGAGTTGCACGAAGTAGGTAGCTGAGTTGATGAAGAACATTCTTGTTGTCGATGACGATCGAGACTCCTGCGAGTTGCTGCGCGAGATCTTTTGCGCGGAGGGTTGGCACGTCGACACCGCGCTCAGTCCGACGCAGGCTTTTAGTGTCGCGGAAAAAGAGAAGATCGATCTGGTCGTCAGCGATATAAATCTCGAAGCAAGCCAATCGGGGTTGGACCTGTTGCGAGATTTGCGCGCGCAGTGTCCGGTGATCCTGGTGACGGGGTTCGGCACGCTCGACTCTGCTGTCGAGGCAGCAAGGGAGGGCGCGTGGGATTTTATTTCGAAGCCGTTCAAGGTTCAGGAAGTCGTGGCGATTGCGCGTCGCGCGCTCGAGCAGGATCGAAAACTTGCCGGTGCTGAGCGCCGCGTGGAGCAGATTTCAGGACCTTACGAACAAGGCGGCTTGCTCGGGCGCTCGCCCGTAATGATCGGGCTTTACAAAGAAATCGCGCGCGTCGCGCCGACGCGATCGACGATTTTGATCGTTGGTGAGTCGGGATCGGGCAAGGAGTTAGTGGCGCGCTCGATTCATCAACACAGTACGCGTTCGGCAGGACCATTCGTCGCCGTCAACTGCGGCGCGCTCACCGAAACGCTTTTGGAAGCAGAACTGTTTGGACATGTGCGCGGCGCGTTCACGGGCGCTGTTAACGATCGCAAAGGGCTGTGGGAAGAAGCCGCGGGCGGCACGTTGTTTCTCGACGAAGTTGGCGAGACTAGTCCGGCGTTGCAGGTAAAACTCTTGCGCGCGTTGCAGGAAGGCGAGATCAGACGCGTCGGCGCATCGCGCACAACGCAAGTCGACGCGCGCATCCTAGCCGCGACGAATCGAAACCTCGAACAGGACGTCAAGGCCGGAAAGTTTCGCGAAGATCTTTTTTACCGGCTCAGTGTCGTGACATTGCGAGTGCCCGCGCTCAAAGAACGCCGGACGGACATTCCACTGCTGGCCGAACGTTTCCTCGCGATGGTCCTGGATCGTGAAGGACACAAGCAGTTAACTTTGTCGGAAGAGACGATACGTACGCTCGTCGCCTACAACTGGCCCGGAAATGTCCGCGAGCTTGAATCGGCGATCGA
>DATNDM010000136.1:0-2635 GCA_035553235.1 Pyrinomonadaceae bacterium
AGCTGACTGCCGCCGCAACCGGTTCGCGTATCGCCTGGGCGTTCAACGAGCGCGGCGCGCGGAACGTTTGGGTCGCCGAAGGCCCGGACTTCAAAGCGCGTCGACTGACAAACTACGAGACCGATGACGGTCAGGAGCTGACGAGTCTTTCGATTTCAGCCGATGGCAAGTATGTCGTCTATGTTCGCGGCGGAGATCATGGCTCAAACTTCGACAGCTCGGTCGGCGTGAATCCCGCAATCGGCACGACTCAAATGAAGGTCCAGGTTTGGAGCGCGCCGTTTAGTGGCGGTGAACCGAAGCTGCTGGGCGAAGGTGACGAACCGCAGATTTCACCGAAGAGCGATCGCGTCGTGTTCACGAAGGAACGTGGACTGTTCGCCGCGCCGCTCGATGGCTCGACACCGGCCAAACGACTGTTCTTCGCACGCGGCGAGTGTGACGACGCACAGTGGTCGCCAGACGGTGCAAGGCTCGCCTTCGTTACCAATCGTGGTGATCACTCGTTTGTCGGCGTCTACACAAACGATTCGACACCGATCGTGTATCTCGCGCCTTCGACATCGCGCGACGCAAGCCCACGCTGGTCGCCTGACGGTAAGCGCATCGCATTCGTGCGACGGCCCGGCAGCGGCGGCCCGCCCGAAGCGGTCCTCGAACAACGACCGCTCGCATGGTCCATCTGGACGGCTGACGCAAACACCGGCGCTGGACAACAACTCTGGAAAAGCCCATTCACATTGCGTGGCTCGCTGCCGAGCACGGAAGGTGAAACAAACCTGCACTGGGCTGCCGCGGGTCGCATCGTTTTCCTGTCGTACCTCGACGGCTGGCCGCATCTTTATTCGATCTCGGAAAACGGCGGCGAGCCCATGTTGCTCACGCCCGGCGACTTCATGGCGGAGTACATCTCGATCAGCAACGATCGGCGTTACCTCGTCTTCGCCGGCAACGCAGGCAGTGATGGCGACGATATCGATCGCCGTCACATCGTGAAAGTCCCGGTCGATCGAGCCGAACCGGTCGTGCTGACACCCGGCAAAGGTCTCGAGTGGACGCCGTTCGTCACCGGCGACGGCAAATACATCGCGTACATCGGCGCGACGGCGCAACGTCCACCGCTGCCGAGCGTGATGCCCGCGGGCGGCGGCAAAGCGATGACGCTTGCGGCAGATCGGCTTCCGAGTGATTTTCCGTCGGCTCAACTCGTTACGCCGAAGAAGGTGACGTTCAAGGCGCCTGATGGAGTTGAAGTTCATGGACAGTTGTTTGAAGCCGCCGGCGGCGCGTCGAAGAAGCCCGGCATCATCTACGTTCACGGTGGTCCACCACGACAGATGCTCGTCGGCTGGCACTACTCGGATTACTACACGAACGCGTACGCAGTGAATCAGTATCTCGCGAGTCGTGGGTATGTGGTGCTGTCCGTGAATTATCGTTTGGGGATCGGCTACGGTCACGACTTTCATCGTCCGCCCAACGCGGGCGCGCAAGGCGCCTCGGAGTATCAGGATGTGAAAGCGGGCGCGGAGTATTTGCAGCGGCTGCCGCAGGTAGATGCGAAGCGCATCGGGATTTATGGTGGATCATACGGTGGGTTTCTGACGGCGTTAGCCCTGGCGCGCGACTCACAACTCTTCGCGGCTGGAGTTGATATACACGGCGTACACAACTGGACCGCGGAGCGGGCGGCGGGTTTGCTCGAGAATCGTTATGAGAAGGTGCCGGACGGGCAGCGTGCGCTCGACGTGGCGTGGGAGTCGTCGCCGGTTTCGTCGGTTGCGAACTGGAAATCGCCGGTGTTGTTGATTCACGGTGACGACGATCGGAATGTGCGCTTCAGCCAGACGACGGATTTGGTGCGGCGTTTGGACAAAGCAGGCGTGTCGTATGAGGAGTTAGTGATACCTGACGACACGCACCACTTCATGCGCCATGCGAACCTCGTGAAGGTTGATACGGCAGTTGCCGCGTTCTTCGATCGCGTCTTCGGAATGAAAGGCGTTAGCGAATAAAAGCCACGGATTACACGGAAAACACGGATAAGAATTGATCTGTGTTCATCCGTGTAATCCGTGGCTCAATAAGTTACTGACCGAAGCGGTGCCGGTATTCGTCTGAAAAGATGAACCCGAAGATCATGTGCCGGAAGTTGCTCGGGTCGGCGGTCAACGTCGTTACCCAGTTGTTGTAACCGAGCGTGTCCGGATCGCGTCGCAGATAGCCGAAGTACTGCATCGCCACAAACGCGCGGATGAAGAACTTGTCTTCCACGCTTGGCAATTCGATGATCTCGCGCAACACCTGCGCGCGCGTCTTCTGGTTTGCATCGAGCGCCGCTACCAGCGCGGCCTTGTTGCTCAACGTCACTTCCGCATTCGTCTCCAACGCATTGACGTAAGCACTGTTCGACAACGCGTCGTATCGGTTCTTGAACTCCGGTCGCTGCACAAACGCATCCGTGTAGATGGCCTTACTGATCAGCTCTGAAGCTGGCGACTGCGCGCCACCAACCTGCGCCATGTCCGGCACAAACTCCGTATACAGCGGCCGCCGATCGAAGCCTACTTCGTAGAACTTGTAAGCCCAGTAGCCGCGGCCGCGAAACTCGTCCGACAGGAAGAAGCCTGAGGAA
>DATNDM010000137.1:0-3370 GCA_035553235.1 Pyrinomonadaceae bacterium
GTCGATCAATTTAGCCAGCGTCAGGCGTTGACCGGAATCGCTCATGCCCTTCCAGTCTTCCGCCATTTTGCCAAGCTCTTTGCCGTCCTTCATCAACGCGTATTCAACATCAACTGAAGGTCGCAACGTGGTTTGATCGATCCCGGCGTTGTAAACCTGCAGATACACACCGACGGGCTGGCCACGATGGTAAATGCCTGACACGTTCGGAATCACCTTGGTGGTGCCGATCACGAACTGGCCCACGGCCGGTTGATCGACAAGACTCTCCAATTTTGCCGCGAGAATCATGGTCGAGGTCGAGAGTTTTTCCTGATCGTACTTGGGAACTGTGAAGCCGAGTTGTTTCAGACCAGTCGCACCAGAAGCTACGTCACGAACGATGACGTCGACTTTGTATGTTCCTGGGGCGAGGGGCACGGCTTTCTGGTATGCCGACTTCCGATCTTTAGCTTCAGTCAGCTCTGCGGCGGTGGCGGTCGTGATTACGGGGTCTTCGAAGATTCCCACCCGGCGACCAGCGACGGAGGTGATGCGGGCGAAGATGTTCATGCGTGCTTGCTGCAAGCCGCCGCTATCCTGGAAAACGAGATCCTTGTTTTCCGCCTGAATCGTGAAGGCGGTGATGACGCGCTCGTCCGACTGGCGGAAGAAATCGATACGAAGGTCGAAATTAAGCGGGTTCTCCTCGACGACGCCGGTGTTCACGGCGGTCGCGAGGTCGTTAAATTTCACCTGCGGCGGACGATTGAGATCCGCCAGCAGCTGCAAGCGCGAGAACGGGCTGTCCTGTTCGCGTTGATACTGAGAGCTGCCGATACCGCCGATGCCCGCGACGCGATCCGATTTGTCTGACAAACCAAGTTGTTCAGAAAGCGTGAGACCGGCACCCGGCACCATCAACAGCGCGTCTTTCTCGTTTGGGTTTCTCGCAATGCGATACTCGCCGCTGCCCGTCGGGTCGACGAACTCGATTTCGACTCCTGAGCCGACGCCCGCGAGATATCGATAGAACCAGACTTCGAAAGGATAGGTGGTTGTCGAACCGCCGCCTTCGTAGGAAGGACGCTCGTAAGAGCCGCCCATCGGGTGCGTTTCGCGCTCATCCGGCTTGCCGTACATAATCCAGATGCGACCGCGATCCGTTTTCCAGCCCGGTATGCCGGAGGTGAAGTGCTCGTTCGCGTATGCGATTCGTTCGTAGTATTCCTCTTTGTACTCGTTCTCGTCCGTGTCTGGATCCGGATCGCGCCGGCGCCAAAATTCCTCGATGAATCGTTCTCGCTCGTCGTCGGTAGCTAGTTTTTTGAATGCCTTACGTTCTTCGTCCGTGATGATGTAGGTGACGTCTTTGTCGAGCCAGTCTTTGTAAGCCTTTTTGAGTTCGGGTTTTACATTCCGAGGCTTGGTGCTGGGATCCTGTTGCTCCTGCGCAAACAGCCGGGGGGTGGCGGTTGGGAATAGGCTTGCTATCAGGACCAGACGAAGAGCAATTTTCTGGTAAGACATTGGGAAAAACTCCTGTGATGTTGCGAATAGTGCGTTACGGACTGCTGCCGGTCACGTATTGAAGACCCTGGATTCTAAGTCCCGGTCAAGAACACAGTCAAGATGCCGCGCCGGTTACGCTCGTTGCCTTAAAACTCACGAAAACCTGTGTAATTCGAAGCGTTTAGGACGACGTCCGAGGTTTGTTGAAAATCCATGCAATGAAGATCGAGACTACGTAAAGAACCAGCATCGGCGCGGCGAACAGCATCATGTTTGGAATGTCGTTCGTTGGCGACAGTACGGCGGCGGCAATCAGAATAACCACGAGCGCAGTTTTCCAGACGCGCACCATCAATCCGGCTGTTACGAGGCCGATCCGCGCCAGCACGTACGTGATCGCCGGCATTTGAAACACGACACCCATGCCGAGCATGACGATGATGATGAAGTCGAAATAGTCGTCGGCTTTGAGTAGGAGACGGAAGTCAGAGCCCAGGCCTAGCAGGTACCTCGCGGCTGGTGGGAAAATCACGTAATAGGCGAACGCCGCCCCCAGCACAAATGAGATCGATGATAGAAGGATAAATGGCGTTACGTAGGCGCGTTCGTGTGGGTAGAGCCCGGGCGAAACAAATCCCCAGATCTGTAGCAGCAAGAACGGTACGGAGACGCAGACTGCGGCGTAAAGTGAGACCTTGATGTAGAGCGAAAAAGGCTCGAGTGCAGTAGTAACGATGAGCTTGTCGTTTATGCCTGTGAATGATTCACCGGAGCTTGCGAGCTCGGTAGGAAGGCGAATGCCTTTGGGGATGACCGTGTTGCCGGCGAAGAGCGGCTCATCGCTGAACAAAGCCAGTTTGCCTTGGGCGTCTTTGTAAACGCGAGCAGTGACGGAGGCGCCTGCCGGAATCAGGCTTGTTCCCAGTTTGGTCTCTTCAGGGAAAACGAATCGTCCGGTGTCGTTTTCTTTCAACGTGCTTACCGGTGCGAGTGCCTCCGTTCCCGTTTGCCCGGCTATTGGAACCTGGCGGCGCTGAGCGTCTGCGAGTGCGCGCTCGACTGGGGCTGCGAGGAACGAATAAATGGCTGGGGACACGAACCAGGCCGCGCTGGCCGCAACGAAGACGAAAATAAATGAACGGATCAAGCGACGCCGGAGTTCGTCCAGATGTTCGAGGAAAGACATCTGGCCGCCGAGTTCTTCTTCGCGGCCACGATTAGTTGACAGTGATCTTAACAGTGCAGACATTGGGATAAATCCGGATTACAGCCAATCTTGTTTTCTAACCGGTTGTGGTTCAGCTTGAGCGGTTTCAGCGGGAATTTCTACCGGTTGCGGAGGAGTTTCTGCGATAGCTTCAGAGAAAGTTTGCGATCCAGTTGCGCGCGGGACCACCAGTTCGGGAGTTGGCGTCTCAACTAAGGGTTCTGTCCCCGCGACCAAGGGTTCTGCTGCCGCGGCTGGTTCGTACACTGGGTGCGGTTGCGACTCAAGCAAGGAATTGTCTTCCGCACGCGCGCTTTCCAAAGCCACTTCGCGTTCCCATGTCCGCTTAAAATCGTCCGATGCTTTCCGAAATTCGGCCAGACCTTTGCCCATCGACCTCGCTAGTTGTGGCAGCTTTCGTGGTCCGAAGAATATGAGCGCGACGACGAGGATGAAGAGCAACTCAGTGCTACCGAGGCTATCGAGAATGAGTGCGAAGAACACGGTCGTTTACCTTCCTGTAAGATTGCTACGCTGTAAACCTCGCCGGAGTGGGATGCCGGGAAGAGTCGGGCTCGTTGGGTGACAGCGAATTGTAGCGCGTTGCCGTTCAAAGAAGAAGGCGCGCAGTCAATTAAGAGACTTTACAAGGATCACTTAAAATCGTTCTGG
>DATNDM010000138.1:0-9379 GCA_035553235.1 Pyrinomonadaceae bacterium
TAAAACGTTTTCTTAAAAGTATCGGTTGAGGATCGAACGACAGACCACCCGCATTCTGTAATAGACGGATTAGCTGCTATAATCCGCCGTTCCCACACAGAGCCTGGAAGGAAATAGCCAAACAGTGACAACCTCGCCAACGGTTCTCCGTCTTGCTGCGCGACTCGAGCGAGTCGGTTTTTCCGATATCGTCAAACTCCGCAACCGCGTCATGGAGTTGCGCCAGCAAGGCGCGACTGTCTACCAGTTTGAAGGCGGTGAGCCGTTCATGCCGACGCCCGACTCCATCAAGGAAGCGATGAAGCGCGCGCTGGATGAGAACCAGACTCGCTACGCACCTTCGTCAGGTATTTCCGAGTTGCGCGAAGCGATTGCCGAAAAGCTGCGCACCCGCAATCGCATTCCCGCTGAGTCGAAAGACGTGATCGTCGTTAACGGCGGTATGCAGGGTTTGTTTGGCGCGTTTCAGTCGGTGGTGAACCCCGGCGACGAAGTGCTGCTCTTCTCGCCGTACTGGACGCCGATCAAAGATCTCGTGGCCCACTGCCAGGGCACCTCAGTGTTCGTCCCGACCAGCGAAGCGCGCGCACTGGGTTTTCAACAAACACTCGCACGCTACGCCACTGATCGAACGCGCGCGATCTATTACAACACGCCTCAGAACCCAAGCGGCGTCGTCTTCACGCCGGATGAGGCGAGCGTCGTCGCGGAGTTTGCAAAAGAGCGTGACCTGATCGTCGTTGCTGACGAAGCTTACGAAGATCTGGTCTACGATGGCGAGCACTTCTCCATCGCTTCGCTCGACGGAATGTTGGAACGCACGATCACCTGCTTCACGTTTTCCAAATCTTTTGCGATGACGGGATGGCGACTCGGTTACGCGGTCGCGACTGAACCCTGGATGACGGGACTCAAAAAAGCAACACTCTATTCATCGAATGGTGTTTCGACGCCGACGCAGTGGGCCGGACTCGCGGCGTTGCAGATCGACACTTCGATCCTCGCACAGATGAGAGAGCAGTATCGACGACGTCGCGATCTGTTGTTGTCAGGACTGAACGAGATCGGATTGACGTGCACTCCGCCAGCGGGCGCTTTCTACGCGTTTCCCGATGTCAGTCTTATCAATAAAGACAGTCGCGAAGCGGCGGACGCGTTGCTGAATCGCGCACAGGTTGCAACTGTTCCCGGTATCGTGTTCGGCGCGGAAGGCGAGAGCCACCTGCGCTTCTCTTTTTCCACTTCGATCGAAACCATCGAAGCAGGGCTCGATTCGCTTCGTCGTAATCTTTAAGGATGAGAAGCGAATTCGACTTCATCAACTCAATCCGCAAGCGAGTCACATCTTCCGTCGTTGCCGGCATCGGCGACGACGCCGCCGTCTTTCGCAGCAACTCGGGAAAAGAAACCGTCGTTAGTGTCGACCTGCTCGTTGAAGACATCGACTTTCGTCGCACGACTACACCGCCTTACCTGCTGGGCCACAAAGCACTCGGAGTTTCACTATCGGATCTCGCGGCGATGGGAGCGAGGCCGCTCTGGGCCTTGATCTCGATTGGCATCCCCGAAGACATCTGGCAAACGGATTTCGTGGACCGGATGTACGACGGCTGGTTGGATCTCGCGAATCGTTATGGTGTGCAGTTGATCGGCGGCGACACTTCGCGCGCACACGAACACATCGTGATCGATTCGATCGCGATAGGTGAGTGTTCGCCGGGTCTCGCCGTAAAGCGATCGGGTGCGAGTCCGGGCGACATCATCTTTGTTACGGGTTCACTCGGCGCTGCGGCGGCTGGTTTGCGACTGATAGAACGTGGCGCTCATCTCGCTGAACAAAACCTCGCTGACGAAGATTCGCAGAAACTCGATTACCTTTTGCTGCGCCAACTGCGACCTGAGCCGCGTGTCGGTTGGGGCATCGTGCTCGGCGAGGAACGACTCGCGACTGCGATGATCGATTTGAGTGATGGCTTGTCGTCTGACCTCAACCATCTATGCGAGGCGAGCAATGTGGGCGCGTTGATCGATGCGTCGTTGTTGCCAATCGACGAGCGTGTCGTCGAGCTGTGTGGGCGTCGTGCGCTCGATCCGCTTCAGCTCGCGCTGCATGGTGGTGAAGATTTCGAGTTGTTGTTCACGGTGAAGCCGGAGCATGCCGCGCGGTTGCCACGGCGAGTCGATGGAGTTGAGATCAAACGAATTGGGGAGATCGCGCAAGCAGACGCTGGAGTCAAAATCTCGGAAGGCGCACGCACCTGGGATCTTAAGCCCGGCGGCTGGAAGCACTTCTAAGATTTGTTTCTCACGCAAAGGCGCAAAGCCTGCCGGGCGCCACGGTGCTTCCTTTGCCCCTTTGCGCCTTTGCGTGAGACTGCTTTATCCTCATCATCCCATGCTGAAGTTTCGCAACACGCTAACCGGTCGCGTCGAAGAGTTTCGCCCGCTGCGCGAAGGCGAGGTCGGGTTTTACTACTGCGGTCCCACCGTCTGGAATTACGGCCACATCGGCAATTTTCGCAGCGCTGTTGCTGCCGACATCGTGCGCCGTTATCTCAAGTTCAAGGGGTACAAAGTCACGCACGTGATGAACATCACGGACGTCGAAGACCGCATCATCGCCGAGTCGCAAAAAGCCGGATTGACAATCGACGAGTACACGGCGAAGTACATCGACGCGCTTTGGGAAGACTTCGACGCGCTCGGCTGCGAACGCCCTGACATCGTGCCGCGTGCGACGCGCCACATTCCCGAGATGGTCACGCTGATCGAGAAACTACTTGCGTCGGACCACGCGTATCGTTCAGACGATTCGATCTACTACCGCATCGCTTCGTTCCCCGAGTACGGCAAACTTTCGAAGATCAATTTCGCGGGCAACATCGCAGGCGCGAGTGAACGTGTTGACACCGACAAGTACGAAAAAGAGGACGCGCGTGACTTCGCGCTTTGGAAAGAACCGTCGAGTGAAACTGAACCGGCGTGGGACACGTCGATTGGTCGCGGCCGTCCGGGCTGGCATATCGAGTGCTCGGCGATGTCGATGAAATATCTTGGTGAGACATTCGACATTCACGCCGGCGGCATCGATCTTGTCTTCCCGCATCACGAGAATGAGATCGCGCAGAGTGAAGGCGCGACGGGGAAGGAGTTCGTTCGCTACTGGATTCACTTCGAGCATCTCAAGGTCGACGGCGAAACGATGTCGAAGTCGAAAGGCAATTACTACACGTTTCGCGATATCACGGCGAAGGGGTTTTCAGCGGCGGCGATTCGTTACTTTCTGCTGAGTGTGCCGCACAACAAACAGCTCAACTTCACGTTTGACGCGTTAGCAGGCGCGGAGCGGACAGTGGCGAGTCTGCGCGACTTTCGCGCGCGCTTGAGTGAAGCGAAGGCTGAGCCGGGTCGTAACGAGAAGTTGTCTGAAGCCGCCGCGCGTGCGTTGGAGGAGTTTGAGGCGGGCATGGACGACGACTTCAACACGTCGATCGCGCTCGCGGCGATTCACAATCTTTCACGCGAGGTGAACACGGCGCTCGCGCGCAAACACGTGAAGGCCGAGAACCAGCAGGAACTGCTCGCGCTCATCGATCGCTTCGACACTGTTTTGAATATCTTCGGCAAGCAGCAACGCGAGATGCTTGATAGTGAAGTTCAATCGCTGATCGATGAGCGACAGGAAGCGCGCCGTCGTCGAGACTTCGCACGCGCGGACGAGATTCGCGACGAGCTCGCGAGCCGCGGCATCATTCTTGAAGACACGAAAGACGGCGTCCGGTGGAAACGCAAGTAGATCACAAAAAGCACATAAGAACAAAAGGCACAAAAAGGAATTTAAATCAGGCCGTTCCGTGCAAAGCTTTAGCATTCCCCAGAGATTTCATTCTCACACAGATTTATTCTCCAGAGATTTATTCTTCCAGAGATTTATTCTCCAGAGATTTATTCTCCAGAGACTTATTCTCCAGAGACTTAATTCCGCACGGAGATTTGTCATTCCCCACCGAATTTATTTTGTGCTTTTTGTTCTTATGTGCTTTTTGTGAACAGACTTGAGCGAAGTTTTTCGTGCTGTTCGTCGGTGAGGTTGACGAAGCGCAAGCCGAACCCAAGCGGCGGTCTTTGGTGCGCGACCTCGCCGGTAAGCTCGAGCCACTCGCCGTCCGGCAGTTGCAGCCTGAAGGCGAGCACTTCCCCAACCTGGGCTTGGCCCATCGTATCGACGTAACAACCACCTTCAGATAGATCCGTGACGCGCGCCTGATAGTTTCCGCTCTTCCCGTCCCAAACGGCGTCGAGACAAACGTCCCATCTTTTTTCGGTTCTGCGGTCGCTCATAGGTGAGTCAACGACTGCTAATTTTGGCGATTGGCATGCATCGGTGGGCAGGGTGAGCTCGCCGACTTGCCGCGTTCATTCTACCGTATCTTGCCTATCCTGTAATCCTGTAAAAAACTAACTTTTGTTATCATGCGTTCCCAATGTCAACGACAACTCTTAAAGCCAACGTCTTACCCGTCCCGGAAATCCGACAACACTTTCCCGCGCTCAAACGCGTCCACAACGGCTATCCGGTCGCGTACTTCGACGGCCCCGGCGGCACACAAGTACCGCGCTACGTCGTCGAGCAGATGACCGACTACCTTTATCATCACAACGCCAACACGCACTGGGCCTATCCGACAAGCGCGGAAACTGACGCCGCCCTCGCGCACGCTCGCGACGTCTTCGCACAATTTCTAAACGCATCGCCAACCGAGATCGCCTTCGGCGCAAACATGACGACGCTCACGCTACATCTCTCGCGCGCGCTGAGCCTGAACTACAAACCCGGCGATGAGATCGTAGTAACCGAATTAGATCACCACGCGAACATCGATCCCTGGCGCCGTCTCGAGCTCGAGCGTGGCGTCACGATTCGCAGCGTGCGAATGGACACCGCGACGGGCCAACTCAACCGCGACGATCTCGAAAGATACCTTGGGCCGAAGACGAAACTCCTGGCCATCGGCGCGGCCTCAAACGCGCTCGGAACAATCAACGATCTCAAGACCGCGATTGCGATGGCGCACAACACCGGCGCACTCGTCTTTGTTGACGCTGTTCACTACGCGCCGCACGCATTGATCGACGTGAAGGATCTTGACTGCGACTTCGTCGGCATGTCCGCGTACAAGTTTTACGGACCGCATATCGGCGTGCTCTACGCAAAGCGCGAGTTGTACGAGCAGATTAACTTTCCGCGGCTTGTGCCCGCGCCCGATTACGCGCCCGAGAACGCGGAGACAGGCACACAGAATCAGGAAGGAATGGTTGGCGCAGCGGCAGCAGTCGAGTATTTGGCGTCACTCGGCGAGGGCGTGAACTTGCGCGAACGTCTTCGCAACGTATTTCACGAAACCCACACCCGCAACATGCAGTTATTCACGCGTCTCTGGTCCGCCCTAAGGGCAATGCCGCGCGTCAAAGTCTATGGTCCACCACCCGATGCAGCACGCACTCCAACGCTCGCATTCACGATCAACGGCCTCACCTCAACCGACGCCGCACGCCGTCTTTCGGAGAAAGGACTCTTTCTCTCGCACGGCGACTTCTACGCGTACACGATCGTCCAACGCTTACGTTTGGATCCCGAAGGACTGATCCGCGCCGGCTGCGCGATCTACACCACCGAAGACGAAATCGATCGCCTAACCGACGCGGTATCCACTCTCTGATCCGCGCAAATCGGTTTCAAGATCGGCCTCGATCCGCGTTAACAAAGTCGGCAAGTAGTCCGTAAGCGGTGCTCTGCAGATTTGGCCGGTGCGAGACGATCGTCAACCCGGGAATCAGATCGAGTTCGAAATGAATCGCCAGAGACGTGCCCCGCACACCGCCCAACGGATCGCTCAAAGCCACCTGCTCGGGCCTCACAGACGCTGTAACTGATCCATCAGCATTGACGACTGCGCGCGTGATTAACTTGTACGGCCTGCCCTCCGCTCGCGCAGCTTGCAGCGTCGCCGGATCGAGCGCGCGAATCCCTTCACGCCTGACATTCGCCGGCAACAACGGCGTGCGCATGATCACGCGCGCAATCGCGCAAACCTTCATGATCGAGTCCCAACCGTCGACGTCATAACTCGGATCCGTCTCAGCCACACCGAGCTCCTGCGCAATCTTCACGCCCTCATCGAAGCTCCGTCCAGCCTCCATCGTCTCGAGGATCACGTTCGTCGTTGAATTGAAAGCTCCGCTGAATCCACGCACGCGCACAGCAGGCAGTGTCTCGCGGAAGAGCGAGAACACGGGCGCGCTGTCGAGCACAGTCGCCTCAAACATAAACCGCTTCCCTTGCGCGACCGCAATCTCATTCAACTCGTCATATGCATAAACAATCGGCGCCTTGTTCGCGGTGATCGTATGCGCGCCAGCTTGCAGTGATTTGCGAAGGTACTCGATCGCGGGTTGGCCCGTTTCGGGATTCAGCGACGTCGTCTCGAACACAACATCGGGCTTCGCTCGCGCCAGCCACTCGTCAATCCCCTGTACGCTCTCTGTTTCATCAGCGCCATTGATCAACCGCGAAACATCGATCGCACTCTCGCTCGCGCGCCAACCCATCCGCCGCGTCGCAACGCCTACGATCTCCCACTCAATTCCATACCTCTCGCGCAACTCGGTCGACTTCGAAACGAGTAGTTTTGCGAGTGCGCGTCCGACGTTGCCAAAACCGATGAAGCCGATTCGATATTGTTTCATGTATATTTAGACAGGACTTACGAGATTTCTCAGGACTACAGGATGAGACAATATCACGATCTGTTGAGATCGATCTTGACGAACGGCGCCGAGCACCGCGATCGCACGGGCGTCGGCACCATCTCGCACTTCGGTTTCCAAACGCGTTTCAATCTCCGTGACGGGTTTCCGATTGTGACGACAAAGCGCGTGCCGTTTCGCTGGGTGGCCGAGGAGTTGTTCTGGTTTCTGTCAGGCGATACGAGTGAGACAAATCTGCGCGCGCGTGGTGTTGATATCTGGGCCGAGTGGGCGGACGAGGAGCACACCGGAAAGTTTGGACGACCAGCCGGCGATCTTGGACCAGTTTATGGTTATCTCTGGCGCTCGTTTGGCGGCGACTATCCCGAACAAAACGGCGTGGACCAGATTGCGAATCTCATAAACCTGATCGAGACGAATCCTGATTCCCGCAGACTGATCGTCACCGGTTGGGATCCGCGCCAGGCTGAAAACGTCGATCTCCCTCCGTGTCACACGCTGTTTCAATTCAAAGTCGAGAACAGACGCGTTCTGCATTGCCAGCTTTATCAACGTTCCGCTGATGCGTTTCTGGGCGTGCCTTTCAACATCAGTTCTTACGCACTGTTAACTCATTTGGTCGCGCACGTCACCGGGCTCGAGGCCGGCGACTTCGTCTACACGCTCGGCGATTACCACATCTACAAAAATCATCTCGAGCAGGTTGAGCAACTACTCGCGCGCGAACCGTTGCCGCTGCCGCAACTGAAGATCAACGATCCCGAGAACAAACTGCGCGGCCTCGAAGGTTTACTCGCAGCGAAGTACGAAAACCTTGAACTAGCCGGTTACCAATCACACGGCAAGATCGCCGCACCAGTGGCGGTATGAATTTATGATCATCGGCATTGCAGCAGTCGATCGCAAAGGCGCCATCGGGAAGGGTGGGAAGTTGCCGTGGCACTATTCGGCGGATATGAAGTTTTTTCGCGAGACGACGACTGGGCACGCCGTGGTGATGGGCCGGAAGACGTGGTTCACAATCGGTAAGCCGCTGAAGAACCGACTTAATATCGTGCTGAGTCGCGACACGAACATCGATCCGCAGGAGTCGTTGATCGTGTTCAGCGATATCGAATCGGTGTTGTCGTTCAATAATTCATTGACGACTGACTTATTCGTGATCGGCGGTGCACAGATTTACGAGGCGTTTCTGCCGCATATCGAGAAGTGGATCATCACTGAGGTGCCGTTGACCGTTCAAAGTGCGGATGCGTTCATGCCGGTTGGATACTTAGAGGGATTTGAAGTTGTGGATTCGAAATCCCTTGATGAAGACCTGGTCGTGAAGGTTTATGAACGCGGATGAACGCGGATTTAGAAGAGTTCGTCGAGAGCTTCGTCAACGGATTTGACGCCGACGATGCGGACGCCGAGTAAGCGTTCAAGGCCGGGAACGTTCGAGGCGGGTAGGACGATCTTCTTAAAGCCGAGAGCTTGAGCTTCGCGGGCGCGCACCGAAGCCTGCATCGCGCCGCGCACTTCGCCAGTCAATCCGATCTCGCCGAACACTGCCGTATGTGGATCGATGGTCTGGTTTTTGAAACTCGATACAATCGCCGTCACCACCCCGAGATCCACTGCCGGTTCGTCAACCTCCAGACCACCAGCGATGTTCAGGAATACATCATCGCCACCTAGCTGCAAGCCAGCACGCCTCTCAAGCATCGCGATCAGCAAAGCGACACGATTTTGATCGAGGCCCTGCGTCATACGTCGACCCGTTCCATACTTCGTCCCGGAAACGAGTGCCTGAATCTCGACGAGCAGTGGCCGAGTGCCTTCCATGCAAGCAGTGACGACCGATCCGGCGACGTTCTGCGGTCGTTCCTGCAAAAACATCTGCGACGGGTTTGCCACCGGCATCAACCCGCCACCCGTCATCTCAAACACGCCGACTTCATTCGCCGCCCCGAAACGATTCTTCACCGCACGCACGATGCGATGATTGTGATGACGCTCGCCTTCGAAATACAGCACCGTGTCGACGATGTGTTCGAGGATCTTCGGACCAGCAATCGCGCCGTCTTTCGTGATGTGCCCAATCAGGAAGATCGGAATGCCACGGTTCTTCGCAAGCAGCAGAAACTGGTGCGCCACTTCCCTTACCTGCGAAACAGATCCCGGCGCTGATTCCATCGCACTCGAAAAAACCGTCTGGATCGAATCGACAATGATCGCGCCGGGTTTCAGACGCTCGATCTCGTTGATGATGTTTTCGAGATTCGTCTCGGGGAGGATGTAGACGTTCTTTGCTTCGACCGCGAGTCGCTCGCCACGTAATTTGATCTGGCGTTCTGATTCCTCGCCGGAGATGTAAAGCACGAGCGATCCCGCGCCGCTCAGTTTGTCGGCGACCTGAAGCAGCAACGTACTCTTGCCGATGCCGGGATCGCCACCGATCAGAACGAGCGTGCCGGGAACGATGCCGCCGCCGAGCACGCGATCGAATTCGGTGACGCCCGACGGAATGCGAACGTCATCCTGCGATTCGATCTCAGTGAATGCGACTGCCGTGACGTCGCGAAGTTTGAAGCCGTTACGACCACCGCCCTTGCGCGGCGGCGTCGAC
>DATNDM010000139.1:0-10462 GCA_035553235.1 Pyrinomonadaceae bacterium
TGTTACAGAGGCTGAAGTGATTTACGTTGCTGTCGACGAACACGGCGAGAAGATACACATTGTGAAGCAATAATTTCTGGTGTTTTGTGGCTAATTCAATCTGGCCTGCATGCGTCTCAGGGCCACCGCAGCTTCCGTGAAATCCGGTTTCTGCTCGAGCGCCAACCCGTAATGCCTCGCAGCTTCGATAAACTGCCGCCGCGTCTCATAAACCCTGCCGAGATTGAAATGCGGAAACGCGTACGACTCATATCGCGGCGCCAGCAGCGCCCGCTTGAACCAGCGCACCGAACCGTAAGGATCGCCCTTCGCCAGCAGGTAACTTCCGATGTCGTTGTACGGATTGCCCAACGTCTCGTCCACACGGATCGCTTCCAGGCACTCGTCAATTGCCTCGTCGTAACGCTTCTGAAAACTGTAAACCCAGCCGAGAAACGTGTGCGCCTCAGCGGTCGGATACGTCTCGATCGACCGCTTGTAGAGCTCGATGGCGCGCTCGTAATCGTGGGCGAGCTGCGCTTCGTAAGCCTCGTGAAAAAGCTGGTTGGCTTCGTAGCGTTTCGCTGCCGCTACATCGTCGTGCGTATCCATAACTACACTCTTCTTTGCGGCCTTTGCTTCTTCTTTGCGTCTTTGCGTGATCTGAACCGTTATTGCACGCAAAGGCGCAAAGAAGACGCAAAGGCCGCAAAAATACTAGTTGCAGTTTGCGCCAGATTTTTGGACTGCATCAAGTCGTTTGATGCGTCCCTCAACTTTCGGCGCGATGGCCCGCGTCCCGAGAGCTTTCCGCACAGCGTCCACATCGATCGGCGCCCGGTCGGGCGGAACTATCACTGTCGCACCCTTGAACATCGAGTAACCATCGCCACCGTCGAGCGCGATGAAGGTCGTTGTCGTCAACGTATACTTCTTCGCGTCGTCGAGCGGCAAGCCATTCACCGTCACATCAACCAGTCGTGATCCGGGTTTACGAGTCGCGTCGAAAGAGAATTTCACGCCCGAGACCTGCGGAAAACCACCAGGCTCCGCGTCCTCCGCACTACGGCTGACGCCGTGTTCAAGCGCCGCCCGCAACGTCGCGCCCGTGACTTCAATCTTGACTAGTTTGTTCTTAAACGGAAGCATCGACAGTAGATCTCGCTGCGTCAATGTGCCGGGGCCGATCACGGCGTCAGCGCGAATCGAGCCGCCGTTCATGAAGCCGATATCAGCCGCCGTCGCTTTGCGAAACGCGTCCGCGACGAAGTTGCCGGCATTCGTTTCGCGCGTGCGATTCTCTTTGCTGCGCGCGTCGAGCGCGACACTCGTGCGGCCGACCGGCTTCGCCAGCTCAGCGAGCAGACTCGAATACTTGCGATAGATCGCCGCGAATTCGGGTGCTTCCTTTGTCATGCTGTCGACCGGAATGACTTTCCAATCGATGCTGTCGAGTTCTCCGTCCGGTGTGATATTCAGATCGATGCGCCCGAGTTCGCGCGCGTCAGACGTCATTTTGAAGATCGGGGCGATGCCGGCGTGCGACTCGAGCAACGTGTGCTCGTGACCGCCGACGATCAGGTTAACGCCCGCGCACCGAGCGACTTCCTTGTCTTCCCGCATCGACAGGTGCGTCAAAGCCACGACGACTTTCACGCCCTGGCTGTGCAGTTCCGAGACGACCTCTTTCGCCGTGTCACACGGGCTGCGAAACTCGACGTTATCACCCGGCCTCGAGGTAATCTTCGTTTCCGGCAGCACGAGGCCGAAAAGTCCGATCTTGACACCACCAAACTCCCGCACGACCGAACGTTTCGCGCCACCGAACGGCTGGCCCGTTCGCTTGTCGATCACGTTTGCCGCGATCCAGCCGAACTTTGACTCACTGACGCGCTGCGCGAGGACGTCTGGCCCAAAGTCAAACTCGTGATTGCCGTACGTCGCATAGTCGAGACCGATCGCGTTCCACGCTTCGATCATCTGCGCGCCCTTGTAAGTGATCGACTCGACAGACGGCGAAATCGTGTCGCCGGCCATGAGCAGGAGCGTGTTTGGGTTCTGTTGCTGGATCGATTTCCTGAGCGTCAGGACTCGCCCGAGTCCGCCCGCCTTGCCTTGATCGACGGGCGCAAACTGGTAGACGTCGTTAACCTGCAGCAGCGTGACTTTGACGTTGCATCGCGTCTTCTCCTGCGCCGCAATGCTGAAAAAGGCAATGAAGAGGACCAGAGCCAGCGCCGTCCGGCGCACAAACATCAAACGGAAGTTCATGTGGTGATGACCTCGAATCGTGCTTGAGTTGAGCGCTGAATTATACTCAGGGTACCTGATGCCGGATAGAGAGACATTTCTCATCACAGGATTTCCGGGCTTCATCGCGAACCGGCTCCTCGAACGACTCGCGCGGCAGGATTGCGATTTCATCCTGCTCGTGCAGCCGCCGCTGCTTGCTCGCGCGCGCGAAGAGATTGCCCGGATCGCGCAGCTCAGCGGCAGTGCTGTGGCTGAGTTCCAGTTTGTCGAGGGAGACATCAGCGAGCCCGGGCTGGCGTTGAGCGTTGCCGATCTGGAACTGGTCCAACGACGAACGACGCGCATGTTTCATCTCGCGGCGGTTTACGATCTCGCTGTTCCTGAAGATCTCGCGATGCGCGTTAATGCCGGCGGGACGCGCAATGTGGTCGAACTCGCGCGCACGCTTCCGCACCTGCGTCACTTTCATCACGTTTCGACCTGTTACGTCGCGGGAAAACGCGAAGGTGTGATTCTCGAGACGGAACTCCGTCACGACGCCGGTTATCGGAATTACTACGAAGAGTCGAAGTATCTTGCGGAGTTGGAAGTTGAATCGGCGAAGAAAGACTTGCCAGTCACGATTCATCGTCCGGCGGTCGTGTGTGGTGATTCAAAAACAGGGGAAACAGGGAAGTACGACGGTGTTTACTACCTCATTCATTACCTGCTGCGTTGGCCCAGCGTGCTTTCGACGATCAATATCGGAAATCATCAAGTGAGTCTGAACCTCGTGCCGGTGGATTTCGTGGTCGACGCGATGGCTGCGCTCGCGTTCGACGAACGAGCCATCGGGAAGACGCTCCAACTCGCCGATCCCGCGCCGCTCACGACCAACCAGTTATTCAACGCTATCGCGAAATCGATTGACGGTCACAAGTCGAAGATTACGGCGCCCGCAAAGTGGGTGCGATTTTTCCTGATGCTGCCGCCCTCACCGAAGATCACGGGCCTGCCGCACCACGCCGTTCCATATTTCTTCGTCAAACAGCTCTACGATTCGACCCAGGCACAGGCACTGCTCGCACCGCATAACATTCGTTGCCCACCGTTCGAGACTTACGTCGATCAGATCGTCGATTTCGCCAGAAAAAATCCGTCGCTCTGATCTGCGAAATCCGCGTTTGGCAATGTCTTAGTTTGAGCTTCTTCTCTGTGCAACCTCTGTGTTCTCTGTGCCTCTGTGGTTAAGTGATTCTTGACAAATACTCACCACAGAGACACAGAGAACACAGAGGTTGCACAGAGAAATCAAACAAAGACACTACCCGCGTTTGACAAATCGCTGATTTAGAATTAGTTTAAGTCAATCATGAAAGACACAAAGCCAGTACCGAAGCTGACGCCGCAACGAGAGGCGGTCTTTCAGGTCATCCAGGAGCGGGATGACCATCCGACCGCCAACGATATCTTCGAGGCGGCGCGCCGGCGCCTGCCCGGTATCAGCTACGCAACCGTTTACAACTCGTTGCGTTACCTGAAGGAAGCCGGACTGATTAACGAGATCAATTTTGGCGATAACGCCAGCCGCTACGACCGCGAAACAGAGCGTCATGATCACGCGATCTGTAACGATTGTGGCAAGCTGGTCGACTTCGATTTGCCCGACGCGGCGAAGCTAATGACCGCTGCTGCTCGGAAATCACGTTTCAAACCGCAATCGGTTCACCTCACCTTGAGAGGTCGTTGTCCCGATTGCTGCGCGGCAGATTACGGGATTAATACAAGCTCAAAAAATTAATTCAAAACTAACCTGGAGGATGCATGACAGCAACTGCACTAGCAGCAGAGAAGGCGATGGTGGGCCAGCCAGCGCCGGATTTCGAAATGGCCTCGACGAAGAACATCGAGAAACTGAACGAGCCCGTGAAGCTTGAGGATTACCGTGGCAAGTGGCTCGTGCTGATTTTCTATCCACTCGACTTTACGTTTGTTTGCCCGACGGAGTTGACGACTTTCAGCGATCGTTATCAGGACTTCCTGGACATCGGTGCAGACATCATTGGCATTTCTACTGACTCGGTTTACTCGCACCGTGCGTGGCTGAACACGCCGCGCGACAACGGCGGAGTCGAAGGTCTTAAATATCCGTTGGCGGCAGACGCTACGAAGCGAGTCGCTGCTGATTACGGCGTTTTGATCGAAGAGCGTGGCATCGCGCTGCGTGGTTTGTTCGTGATCGATCCGGAAGGCGTGCTGCGTTACAAGGTCGTCCACGATTTGAACGTTGGTCGTTCGGCTGAAGAAACGCTGCGCGTGATTCAGGCGTTGCAGACCGGTGGACTCTGCCAGGCTGAATGGAAGCCCGGTCAGAAAACACTGAACTAATAAAATCAGCCACGGATGACACGGATTTCACCGATCTGACGGGGTTAATTCGTTTCATCCGTGGCTAAATAACAGGTATTGAACAAAATGGGGATGAAGATTGGAACACAGTTGCCCAAACTCGAAGGCGCAACGCAGTGGTTTGGCGGAACGCAGGCTCATGTTGAGTCGGAAGTCGCGGGCCATCCGACACTCGTTCACTTCTGGTCGGCGAGTTGTGGGGTTTGCAAAGACAACCTGCCGCGTATCGGGCAATGGCGTGATGAAAAGAGAGAACAAGGTTTACGTGTGATCGGTGTTCACATGCCGCGTTACGAGAAAGACACCGACGTCGAAACAGTGCGCGAGCTGATCGCGAAGTACGGCATCAGCGAGCCGGTGGCTGTTGATAACGAACACAAGTTGAAGGACGCGTTTCAGAATGAGCAGGGTTTCGTGCCCGCGTATTACCTGTTCGATGCGGAAGGGAAGTTGAAGAGCTTCGCCGCGGGTGAACGCGGACTCGATATGTTGAAGACTGCTTTAGAGAGAGTTACTAACCACGGATGACACAGATCTAAATCCGGATTTAATCCGTCTAATCCGTGGTTAGGTAAACCTCGTCAACAACTTACTCAACAAGTAAATACTCACCACCGCACTCGCGATCCCCAGCGCGAGTAACCCAACAATAATTCCACCAACAAAGATCCAATCACTCATGCTCCCGGCGCGCGCTTCTTCCGCCGATACTGTCGCCCGTTTCCGCAGCAACGCCACATTTTTCTGATTCGACTTCCACCACGCGTCGGCGATGTCGCCAACAACCGGCAACGACCCGAGCACATAATCGATCCCGATATTCATGCCCATCCGCAGCAACGTGATCTTCGGAACGCGATGACGCACCGCCGCCGCGAGGATGTAAAACGAAACGAGTGCGGTGCCTGTATCGCCGATGCCGGGAATCAAACCAACCACGGCGTCGAGCCCAAAGCGCCAGCCCAGGACCGGGATCCTTAACAGATCGTCCATCAGCCAGCCCAACCGCTCGACGTCTTTTCTGATTGTTACCGGATGCGTGTTACTTGCTGCCAAAAGAATTTCCCAACTTTCGCAAGCGCGCCAAAAGCGTTCTTATCACCCGATTTTGGCGGGTTTTGCTTCGAGGGGAGTCCGAGCGTTGCGGCCAACTCAGCATCTGGTGTCGCGATGTCTTCGTCGCCGCGCTTCGCGGTTAGCCAGCGGGTAAATGTACGACCAATCATTCGCCTTTGTTCAGCCGGAGCCTCGGCGATGAGGGCGATGCGGAGGTCTTCGAGCTGCGCGATCTCGTAGATGTTCGCCTGGTAGTAGTTGCGCAGGGCCGAAAAAATCTTCTCTTCACCCAGCGTCTTTTGCAGGTCGACAAACATCAGCGCGCCTTTGGCACTGACGATCGCGGCGTACTGAAAGGTGTTGCGATAGTCGCGCGAGGGACGATTAGCGTCCATATCGTCGCCGCCGAACGTGCGATACAGACGATAGACGCCTTTGACTTGATCGTTGAGGACAGCAGTCGCTTTCTCTTCGCCGTAGACGTTTTTGTAGTAGAGCAGCGCCGACCAGCCGGAGAGCGCCTCGTCGAGTAGCGGCTCGCGCGCGGGATCGTTGCCGACGGCCGCGCCCCACCATTGATGCGCAACCAGATGCGCGACGGCCCATTCGAGACTCTCTTCAACCGAGGGTCTTTGCTCGCGAATGATCTCCGGCAGGTTGCGAACGGCGGGCGAGTCGAAATCGACGTAGAACGCACTCGCGATGATGTTGAAGCCGGAGAACTCGCAGCTACCGAGACCCGCAACGAGCGGCGCTTCAGCGATGCTGACCTGTTTGAAAGGCAGTGAGCCAAACAGTGTCGTGAAGACGCGGAGTGAATTAGCCGCAACGGTCAACGCACGCTTACCGACGCGTTCGTGATCCGCGAGATAGATCGACCGGACGTTGACGCCCTGGATATCCGTGTGTTCACTCTTCAGGCCACGTCCGGCGAGGATCGCGAAGTCGCGCAATGACGAGGCCGTAAAAGTTTGCCCAGTCTTTTCGTTGCGCGGGCCGGTTTCAATACCGGACGTGAATACCTCAACGTTCTGATTAGTCGCGACATTGACCTCGTAATCCGCTACTTCGTTGAAAACAAAATCGCCGACAGACGGCTCGAGCTTGCGTCGCCACTCGTCGCCGTCGTGGACGGTCAGCACCGGAAACGCAGAACCGAGCAGCATCACGCCACGGCAGTAGAAATTGATGTCGCGCGCGCGACGCATTTCGCGATCGCTGCGCAGTGCGGCACTGACTTGCTTCACAACATGCGTGGTCAGGCTCGTCTCGTCGCGATCGATTTCGGGAACAGTACCTTTGAACTTGATGACCACTTCCGCCGCGCTGTCAGGCGCGACCTGCTCGCCGAGGTTGATCCGCAGCGTCGTACCCTGATCGTCGATTGACGAGAACAGCAATGAGTCGTCTGTACCCGCACGCACTTCGACGATATCGAGCCGCGGCTCATCGGCGTCCGTTGTCGTGTTGGTGGGCGACTGATCGCCTGTACGGAGGTTTGGATAAAGATGGAAATAGATGATCGAGGTCGCCTTCTCGCCCCGATTGACCCAGCGAACTCTTTCAGTGCCGGAGTACGTGAGGTGCTCGAAATCAATCTTCAGATCGATCTTGTAAGCGTGGTTTTGCCGAGATTCCTGAACTGTTTGCGCGTTCAGCTCCTGGCAGCAACCAGCGAGAAAAACGCTCACGAAAACGCAGAGCACGAAAACGTCGCTCGGCGTAATGTTTTGTTTCCTTTTGTACATTTGTGGCTAACTTCGCTTGCGCGTTGGGCTCTGCCTGATCGTGATTGACTGAATCACATCACCGCGCACGATACGATCAACTACATCCATTCCCGTCACGACCCGTCCAAAAACCGTGTACCCGCCGTCGAGATGCGGTTGCGGCGAGTGTGTCACAAACCACTGCGAGCCGCCCGTGTCTTTGCCTGACAGTGCCATCCCGACGGCCGCGCGGTCGTACAGCACTTGATTGATCTCGCAGCGGATTTGGTAGCCCGGCCCGCCGTTCCCATCGCCCCTCGGATCACCGTCCTGAATCACAAAATTCGGCACCACGCGGTGAATAGTGATGTTGCGAAAATAGTTCCGCTGGGCAAGCTGAACGAAGTTGTCTACGGTAAGGGGCGCCGCATCGGGGAGCAGGTCAATAGTAAACGAACCCTTGCTCGTAGTCACGACTGCCCGCGTCGGTTTGCCGATACGCCCCAGCGCACGTTTGTAATCTGCTTCCGTGTTCCGCGTCTGTACGGTGCCGATTTGCGACGAGAAGTCGCCGGCGCCGTTCGTTTTTAGCAAAGTTGCCGCGCGGCGCCGGATGAGGTAATCGCGCGACTTGAGTGCTTCTTTGATCAAATCGTTTGCGGCGGTGGACTTTTGTTTCGCAAGCGAATCGAGGATAGCGAGCGCGGCGTCGTTGAGGTCGTCGTTTGCTGTTTGCGGCCAGGCGGCGGCGAGCGCGTTCGCGATTTCTTCTGACGGTGGCAGGTCACCGAGCAGATCGGCTGTGGTGCCGCGAATGATGACGTCGCTTTCTTTTAGTTGACCCATGGCGACCGACGCGAGGTCCGGTGGTTTGAAAGCGGCGAGCGCACGCAGCACGTCGGGAATTGCGTACTCAGAATGGACCGCGACAAGTGTGTTGATGGTCAAACCGGAGTTTCGATAGTCGAGCAGCGCGCGCAGGAGCGATTGTGCCGTGGCCGCGAGTGCGGACTTGTTTGGTGTTGATTCCGGCAGTGCGGCTATTTCACCGAGACCAGCGGCGATTCCCGACGCAGCAGTCCAGTTCAGCAGGATCGTGCGTTGCACTTCTTTTCTTGCGTCATCACCCGATCCGAATGCGGCGAGGTAAGTCGCGGGCGCGATGCGTGCAAGCGCGACCTCGATTTCGGGCGCGGTGTGATTGAGCGATTGATTGATTTTGGTCAGCCAGGTGATTGCCGCCTGATCATCCTTTTGGGCCAACAGCCGACCGAGTGTGGTCGCGATTTCGAGTATCTGGTTGAGCTCCGGCGGTCGTGAATCGAGCGATTTCTGCGTCAGCAGTTGACCGCGTGCGAGCAGTGGTTCGACCGCGCGTGGATCTTTCAAAGAAGCGAGTGCGCGGATGGCGCTGACTCTGACGCGCGCATCGTTGTCCTGCGTACTGCGCGTGACGAGTGCTTCAAACGATTGCTTGTCTTCGGTGATGGCGAGGACGCGAGCCGCATTGGCGCGAACGATGGGATCGACATCGCCGGTGACGAGTTTTCGCAATTGATCGTTACCGTCTTTCAATCGCAGACGGGCGAGTGCGTTTGCGGCATCGGCGCGTACGCGTGGATTCGAGTGCGTCAGAAATTTGGCGATGACTGGACCGGCGTTGGCTGGTCGCGCGCGTAGAGCTGCGGTTAGGCCAAACAGGATCGTCGATTGATCCGTGGATTTTAGTGCTTCGAGGATTGCGACACCGAGTTCGACTTGTCGCGCTTGCTGTTCGCGTGGTAACGCGGCGGCGATCTTGCCCAATGCTTCGACTGCGCGTGCACGAACGTCAGCGGGAGTGTTCGTGTTTTTCAAAACGGCGATTAGAGCGTTCGCTGCTGTTTCCGATTCGATTTCGCCGAGTGCGAACGCGGCCATCGCGGCCACGCCTGGGTCGGCGTCTTTCTCGAGGAGCGGCGTGAGCGCGCTGACGGAATCTTCGTTGCCGATGCGTCCGGCAGCGAGCGCCGCGCGTTTCCTGATCGATGGATTGGGGCTTGAGAGTAGATTGCGGAGCGTGTCGTCCCAGCGTCGCTCGTCTTCGGCTTTGACGATTTGAAGCAGCGTTGGCGGTGGGACCGGGCGGTTTTGAGCGTTGATTGAACCACACAGAACGAAGGCAATTAGAAACGCATACAGAATCTTCTTGGGCATAGGTGACGAATCATACCTTAGACAGGATTGCAGGATTAACAGGAGTCACAAGAAAAGGGGTGGCCCGTGAGGACCACCCCCTGAAAATTTAACTTACAAAATCTTTTTTAGCTGACCGCGCTCGTTGCTGCCGGAATGTCAGCCGGCTTCGCAGTGGCGTCAGCCGGAATCGGCTTCATCCGCGACGTGTCGAGCGGCTCTTCCTTCTTGTGTGTCTTCGCCTTGTCGGCCGCCTGGCTCATCTGCAACATCTTGCAGGTACCTTCAAAGATCGCGCCCTGCTCGATGATCAACGACGGCGTCTGAATGTTGCCGTTAACCTTGGCTGCGCGGCCCAGTTCCAACCGTTGCGTGGCGATGATGTCGCCGTTAATGGTTCCATGGATTACGGCCACGGCGACTTCGATATTCGCGTCAACTTTGCCATTCGCACCGACGATAAGAGTACCGCTCGATGAGCTGACACGGCCCGAAAGGTGGCCGTCAACTCTCATCATGGCCTTAAAATTAGCTTCGCCGGTGACAACTGTTCCGCCGCCTACGAAACCACTCAGCGTCCCCTCCTTGATATCTCGGGCCAGCGTTTCGCTCTCAGTCATCGCGCGAGAGCTGTTGCTGGGTGTCGGCTCGGCTGCCGGTTTTGACTCAACACTCGTTGTTGCCTGGTACGAGGGATAAGTCTTGGCAGAGTAATCAGGAACCTCCGGTCGCGAATTGGAGTTGTCATTCTTTTCCTGATCATTGGCATTCTTTCCTATCCTGAGCATTTTTACCTCCGTAAATATGGGGGCGCGGAAGTTTGGTCACCGGCCGTCGGAACCTTGAAGCAACAAAACCAGACGCGCTTGCCTTTTGTTAGTGGATTCCCAGCAAGAATGCTG
>DATNDM010000140.1:0-5574 GCA_035553235.1 Pyrinomonadaceae bacterium
GAAGTGGCAAGTACGTAATCCTGAGTTTGGCGAGGGACTGTCAAGGTTTGAAGTGATTTGCGAGAACCAGTCGTGGGGCGAGTTTCAGACGCCGCTCCTCGGCGAATTCAATCTGCTGAACTGTCTCGCCGTGATCGTCGCGGCGGATGCGTGGGAAATCAGCAAAGACAAGATTCAAACGGCGCTGGCGAGTTTTCAGAACGTGAAGCGACGTGCGGAAGTGCGCGGTGAAGAAAAAGGCGTACTCGTGATCGACGACTTCGCGCATCATCCCACCGCCGTTCGCGAAACTCTGCGCGCGCTGCGTGCGAGATATCGCGATCGTCGTTTGATCGCCGTGTTCGAACCGCGCTCGTGGTCTTCGCGGTTAGCTGTCTTCCAGGACGACTACGCCAATGCTTTTGCGGCCGCCGATTATGTGGTGATCGCGGCCGTCTTTGACAGCGACAAGGTCACAGAAAAGGGACGGGCGCTTGATACCCGCGCCTTAATTGATGCGATTTCGCGACAGGGCAAACCCACTTTCGCCTTGCCTGACGTGGCTCAAATCGTCACGCATCTCGTGCCCGAGCTCCGCGCCGGTGACGTCGTCGCTATCATGTCGAACGGCGGCTTCGGCGGCATCCACGAGCGCATCCTCAGCGCGCTGCAAGCACAATAAAAGTAGCCGCGGATCTCCGCGCATGAACGCAGATCAGCGTTTATCTGCGAAGATCCGCGGCTACTCTTCTTAGTCTTATGTTTCTCAACCCACACACTTTAACGAAATCTTCGTAACGCTCTCGCAGTCTTAGTCCGCTAAAAGTGTTTCCTGCCAGGTTAGGAGGCCCTCCCTCAGTGAGAAACTTTTCAATCTTCGAGCGAGCCCTGAGGTTCGCCGGCGCTCAGGACGTCGAGAACATCGTGGAAATCGCCAGTCTCGCGCGCCGCGACTTCATCGAACGCGAGAGTTTTATCTGTCATACCACCACCGCATCGGTCGAGTACGGCTGCCTGATGATCGAAAACGCGATTCTGCTTCGCACGAATCGCTCGGGCCGCGTCTACGCCGGCGTCGAGAAGTTTTCGTCATTGCAACCAATCATCGATCGTTACATGCGCATCGCGGATGTCTCGGAAACGGTTTACCTGTTTGGGCAGGACGACTGGAGACCGCCGCGACATCCGAACATCAGGCTCATCACTTTGAATCAGGACTTTCGGCTCGCACGCGAATGGTTTGTAATTACACATTCGAAGTCGCTGAGCTCTGCCCTGGTTGCGTTTGATGAGGTGGGTTCCGATCGAATGCCCGAACAGATCAGAT
The DNA here is from genome assembly GCA_035553235.1 of Pyrinomonadaceae bacterium. GTDB lineage: Bacteria > Acidobacteriota > Blastocatellia > Pyrinomonadales > Pyrinomonadaceae > PSRF01. The sequence continues at coordinate 1,307 of DATNDM010000140.1, forward strand.
ACTGGGCGCTGAAGACGACTAATAAGGAATTAGTTGGCGAACTGGCGAACGCAGTTGAAGGCGTGATCGATTGGTCGCTCGCCGCTTAGTTATTGAACAGTTCTCGATTCAACGACGGGTCGTTCGACCAGCAACGGCGTTCTCGTGTCGCTTTGACCGCGCTTAGTTTTCGGTGCTTCAACCTGCGAGGTGAGTACGCGCCGGATGCGTTTCGGTAGTAGCTTGCCTGCGAGGAGTGCCGTCGCTCCAACTAACTCCACGACGTCTCCACCACCACGCCAATGCTCGCGCACGACGCGCGGGTCAGTCACGGTCATGAGGCGCAGCAGCGTCAACGCGATCAGGTAAGCATCGTCGACTTGTCCGATAAACGGCAGCATGTCCGGAATAAAATCGAAAGGGACAAAGGCGTAGACAATCGCGCCGGCGACGAGCAGCCGTTCCTTCGTCGGCACGCGCGGGTCGACCATCAACCGCGCGCTGAGCAACAGCATGTTCGGGATCACGAGGAGCAGGTTTGTCATGCGACTGCGCAGGTTCAAATCTGACATGCCGGGATTATACAGATCCGTGCTGATCCGTGTAATCTGTGGCAACATTAGCGCCCATGGACATCCTCGACCGAATCCGACAGCGCGCCGCGTCAAGGCCGCAGCACATCGTTCTGCCTGAAGGAAACGATCCACGAACCGTGGTTGCGGCTGCCGAAGCGACGAGCCAGCGTCTTGCGCGTATCACCGTGCTCGGCGACGAGCAAACAATCCGCTCGATTGCTCAAGATAATCGACTCGATCTCGGCGGCGTCACGATTATCGATCACAAGCGTGCGGCTGATTTCGAGAAGATGGTCGCGCTCTTTCATGACCTGCGACGTGCGAAAGGCTTGATGGCCGACGAAGCGCGTACGCTCGTGTCGGATCCTTTGTACTACGGCAATCTGATGGTGCGATCGGGATTGGCCGACGGCTCGGTCGCGGGCGCTACGAACACGACGAGTCACACGGTTCGAGCAGCGCTGCATTGCATCGGCGTGCGAACGGGATTCAACCTGGTGTCGAGCTTCTTTTTGATGGCGCTGCGTAATTCGGAATTCGGACACGACGGCGCGATGATCTATGCGGACTGTGGCGTCGTGATCGAGCCGAGCGCTGTGGAACTCGCGGAAATCGCGCTGGCGGCCGCAGATTCGTGCCGCGCGTTACTCGGGACTGAGCCTCGTGTCGCGCTGCTCTCGTTTTCGACGAAAGGAAGCGCGAAGCATAAGCTCATCGATAAAGTTGTTGAAGCAACGCGCACGGTGAAGGCGCGTGCGCCGGAGTTGCTCGTGGATGGCGAGCTTCAGGCGGATGCGGCGTTGGTTCCGGGGGTCGCGCAGTCGAAGGCGCCGGGATCGCCCGTCGCCGGTCGCGCCAACGTCTTGATTTTTCCAGACCTGCAAGCTGGAAATATCGCTTACAAGTTGACGGAACGATTGGCCGGCGCGACCGCCATCGGACCGATACTTCAGGGTCTCGACAAACCCTCCAACGATCTCTCGCGCGGCTGCACCGCCCGCGACATCGTCGACGCAATCGCCATCACGGCCGTCCAGGCGCAGGCGCGGAAAACTTAGCCACAGATCACACAGATGAACACAGGTCTGACCGTGTTCATTTGCGTGAATCGGTGGCTTAAGGCAACGGAAGGGTGCCCCAGGCATCAAACAGCCGATTCCCACATGTTTTGGCTGAAACGCACAACTGGTCTGCTCGTCTTTGCGGTTCTGTTATCTCTCGCCGCCACGCAGATCTCCAGCCAGGAACCCGCCAAGCCGCGACCATCGCCTGAACCGTCTCCAACTCCGGAAGAGTCTGTCAAAGTTTTCACTGAAGAAGTGCGGCTTCCGGTGATGGCTTTCGACGCATACGGACACTACGATCCCACGCTCGAACTCGACGAAATTCTCGTGCTCGAAGATGGCGTCGCCCAGCAAGTCCGGAGCGTCCGTCACGTTCCCGCGAACGTTCTGTTTGTACTCGACACAGGTGGCGAATCGAGTGGGCTCGGCGGCATGGCTAAGAAAACGAGTCTAACGCGCGACGTTGCAGCGCAGCTCGTGAACAGGCTTGAAAACGGCGCGTCGATCGCGGTCATGCAGTCCGGTAATTCGGCTGAGATGTTGCAGCCATGGACCACTGATAAGGCGACCGTGTTGCGGACGTTGAAGAACAAGCTGGTCTCGACGAAGCGATCCAGGATCTCCGAAGCGATTGCTAACGCGAGCGTACAATTGGCGGATCGTCCGGAGGGAAGCCGTCACGTTGTGATGATTACGGACGGTGTTGACACGCCCGGCAGCAAAGTCGATCGCGCGGACGCGTTGAAGAAACTGATCGCCGCGCGTGCCACGATACACATCATCAGTTATACGGAGTTTGTACGACAGAAGGATCGTGATAAACCATCCTCCGTGGTTGCCGGACCACGACCACCTGATTCCGATCCGGTTAGGGCCACGGATCCCACGCAACCTCCAGGAACGACACGCCAACCCTCTTACAGCGTACGCTTCAAGTTTGATCCGGCGATGAAGCGCCTGCGCAAGGCATACGAAGCGGAAGTGAAGAAGAGCCAGGAGGCTTTGCAGACTGTCGCGGATGAGACAGGCGGTCAGATGTTGTTGCCGCTGAATCGCGATGAGATGTTGGCCCAGGCGAACGAAGTCGCGCGCGCGATCGGCGCCGAATACGTTGTCACCTATCGTCCGAAGCGTCCACTGGCGGAGGCAAAGCCCGGTGAATATCGTCGCATCGAAGTCGCGTCACGCCGCGTCGGTCTCAGTCTCCAGTCACGCCGCGGCTACGTCGTGCCTGAAGTCCATAACTGAAGTTAGCCACAAAAGGCACAAAAACACATAAACAGAAAGCACGAAGCTCATACTGGCCGTCGCATTTTCTGTTTATGTGTTTTTGTGCCTTTTGTGGCTAACTTATCTGACGGCAGCTTCGAGGCCCGATTCCACCATCGACATCACTTGTCGGACGTCAAACTGATCGGGCTTAGGCATCAGCGACTGCCGGTGCAACTCTTCCCAATCCTGCTTCGGCACCCGGTGAAAAGCTTCGACCACCTTCGGATCGAATTGCCGTCCGGCCCAATCGTCAAGCTCCTGCGCCGCAGCTTCGTACGGCTTGCCGCGTCGATACACTCGATCGCTCGTGATCGCGTCGAACGCGTCAGCAACCGAAAAGATGCGCGCGCAAATGTCGATGTCTTCGTGGCGTAGACCGAGTGGATAACCCGTGCCGTCCCACTTCTCGTGATGTTGGGCCACCACGCGCGCCGCACCTTCGAGAAACTCGATGCCACGCAGGATCTGTTGTCCATGAAGCGGATGCTCGCGCATGCGCACCCACTCTTCTTCCGTGAGCTTCGCCGGCTTGCGCAGGATCGAATCGGGCACTCCGATCTTGCCGATGTCGTGCAAGAGCGCGCCAAACTCGAGCGACTTCATCTTTTCGCTGCTCAAGCCATACTCGCGTCCGAGTCGCAGGCTGTAAGTGACCACGCGTTCCGAGTGTCCGTGAGTTTCTGAGTCTCGCGTTTCGAGTGCTGCTGTTAATGCTTTGAGTGTCGACCGGTATGCGCCCTCGAGTGAGTTCAAGGCTTTGTCGAGTTCGATGGTCCGCTGTTCAACGAGTTCTTCGAGATGGTTCTCGTAACGCTGCTTGGCGACGACGAGTTCGTGATGTTCGAGCGCACGTTTGACGACCGCTTCGACCTGCCGCAGATCGAAAGGCTTCATCAGGTAATCGAATGCACCGAGACGCAGTGCGCCAATCGCGCTTTCGACAGTCTGCATACCACTGATCATCACGACCACCGTGTCGGGTGAAAGCTGCTTTACGTGCGGAATCATGTCGAGGCCGCTCATACCCGGCATGGTGATGTCGCTGATCACGAGCTGAAACTCGCTTTCGGTGAGGCGCGCGAGTGCTTCCTCGGCGGATGCGGCCCGCAGGCAGTCGTAGTCTTCACTGAGCAGATCGGCGAGGATTTCGGTTATTTCGACTTCGTCGTCAACTATCAGAATTCGTGGCGACCCGTTTCGCATGGGTTTCTCCTGGAAAGGCAGGGCATCGGCGGCTAGAAAAGATAGTAGAGCTCAACCAGCTTGTGAGAGTTCGTGGGTAAGGGGCTGGGTAGTAGACCCCGCCAGATCCTGGCACAGGCATTCTAGCCGTTTTGTTAGCCCTGTGCCAACAGGTTTTTACAGATCGGGCTTCTCT
>DATNDM010000141.1:0-3430 GCA_035553235.1 Pyrinomonadaceae bacterium
GCGCACAAGGAAATCAACCGGCTCTGTCGCTGGCAGAAAGAGCTCTACAAAGCCCTCGAGATTCAGAAGCGCGAAGTCGCCGCCGTCGAGCTTGATCCGGACATGACACGCGAGATCACCGAGCGCTACGCGGAACCGCTGCGCACCGCACTCGACACCAGCACACAGGAAAAACGCTCCAGCTACGCCGCCGTCGATGCGCTGAAGAAGGAAGTTACCGAATCATATCCGGAAGATCAGCCGGAAAGACGCGCGATGGCGAAACTGATCTTCGATCAGCTCAAGGAGATGGTGTTTCGCGACGATATTCTCAACAAACGGCGTCGTCCGGATGGCCGGCGGTTTTCCGAAATACGTCCGATCACGTCGGAAGTCGGTTGGCTGCCGCGCGTGCACGGCTCGGCGTTGTTCACACGCGGCGAGACCCAGGCGCTCGTTTCGACAACGCTCGGCACCAAGGAAGATGAGCAGTTCATCGACGATCTCGAGAAGGGTGAAGTCAAACGACGATTCCTGCTGCACTACAATTTCCCGCAGTATTCAGTCGGTGAAGTCGGACGTTACGGTTCGTCAAGCCGGCGCGAGATCGGCCACGGCGCACTCGCGCGTCGCGCGCTCGAGACGGTCCTGCCGGACGACGCAGACTTTCCCTACACCATCCGCATAGTTTCAGATATCACCGAATCAAATGGCTCGTCGTCAATGGCGACTGTTTGCGGTGGCACGCTGTCGATGATGGATGCCGGTGTGCCTTTGAAAGCGCCGGTCGCGGGCGTTGCGATGGGACTCGTGATGGAAGGAAACAAGTACGCGATCCTGACCGACATCGCCGGCGCCGAAGATCACTACGGCGACATGGATTTCAAAGTCGCGGGCACGCGCAACGGCATCACGGCGTTGCAAATGGACATAAAGATCGCGGGCATCAACGCGCAGATCATGGCTGAAGCGCTTGAACAAGCGAAGAAGGGCCGGCTTTACATCCTCGGTGCGATGGAGAAGACGCTCGCTGAGCCGCGTGAACAGATCTCGATACACGCGCCGCGTATCATTCAGATCAAAATCAATCCTGACAAGATCCGCGACGTCATTGGACCAGGCGGTAAAGTGATTCGCTCACTCGTTGAAGAAACGGGCGCGAAGATCGACGTCTCGGACGACGGCACGATCTCGATTGCCACCGCGAGCGGTGACGCGGCGGATGCGGCAGTGAATCGTATTCGTGGTCTAACGGCGGAAGCGGAAGTGGGCCAGACGTATCTCGGCACGGTTAATCGCATCGTCGATTTCGGAGCGTTCGTGGAGATCTTTCCGGGTACGGATGGACTGCTGCACATCTCTGAGATCGCGGACCGTCGTGTCAAAGACGTTCGTGACGAGCTGAAAGAAGGTCAGCAAATTCTCGTGAAGTGCATCGGCCGCGAAGGTAACAAGATCAAGCTTTCGCGCAAGGCCGTCCTGCGCGAGGAGAATCGCAAAGCCGAAGCCGCCAGCCCGAGCGACGGCGGCGAGTAGCTCACAAAGCCATCCGCAGATCACGCAGACTTCAACTAATCAGTCTGCTTAATCTGTGGATGGCTTTGCCTCTTCCGTCCGATTCTCAGACCATCTGGTCCAAGTCTCAGACGAAATCCCCACCCTAAACCACAAAAACCTCGACTTTCTTCGAATTCTCGAACGGCCCTCGATTTGCACGTATTTCCCCACTCTTATATGTCCTAAAAACAGTGAGAGGCGGCAAGGGGTTTAGTTGGCTATTGTCCCCGGGGCGCTTGCTCATCCAGCAAACTGCCAGCGAATAACAGAAAACGATGCGTGCGGCTGGAGTTTTTTGGTTATTAGCACTGTCCTTGTATTGGAAAAAGACATTTCGATAAGGCTAAGGCGATTTGTTCCCTGAATCAGATCGCTCAAACGTATGAATTCAATTTCTGCCCAGTACTCAACTAAGAACGCCCCAACTCGTGGACGTCGTGGTCGCCTGCTCCCAGCGACTGTAATCCTTTTTCTTTTAACTGCGGTGCCCGCTCTTGCTGAGCCAGTAACAGTCAACCAGGTGGTCCAAACTCTGACGAGTTCGCACGGCGTTCTCGATCTTAGACTCAACTCGCTGACTCAGGATCCAGCGAAAGGCACCCAACAAAGTGGACCACGCGGCGAATCTGTAGCGAAGTCCGAAGGTCCAGCGCCAACCGGCGGCAAAACCGAATCGCTGATCTCGAGTGTCGTAGTTGCTGGTGCGGGAACGTCGATTGGAGTCGAGGATATCGAGGACGGTGAAGTGGAAGGCACCATCTGCGATTGCGGCGAGATCTTCATCGCCGGCGCCAGTTTCCCGAAGTGGCCGTTCTTGTTTCTCGCGGCTGTGCCGGTAGTTTTTATCCACGACTGCAACGATTGTGACGAAAACCACGATTCGAACCCGACCCCGACACCGACGCCCACTCCGAATTCATCGCCGACACCGACTCCCACTCCAGAGCCAGCGTCGTTGCTCCTGTTCGGCGGCGGATTGCTCGCGGCCGGTGCTGGTCTAAGACGGCGCTATAGCAAAGCGCGAAATTCAGGACAGATTGAGGAGGACAACTAATGACGTTACGCACATCCATCCTCCGTAATCTCAAGTTTGCTTTTATCCCACTATTTGCGCTCGTTTTCTTCGTCGTTCCAGCGACGACCGCGTCGGGGAAAGCGAAAAAAGCGAAGTACGCGACTATCAAGATCCAAACGAACCCGGGCGGACTATTGCTGATGATTGACGGCAAGGCGCGCGGTGAAACCACGATGGATTTTCGCGCTTTCGATGTCGACGCCGGTTTGCACACGGTTGAGGTCAGGCTGCCTAACGGTAAGATTTGGACACGTGAATTAGAACTGCCGGCAGGTCGCGTGAAGTGCGTAGTTGTGAATTATCGACCGCTGCCGCCGTTGCCGAAGTCACCGTGCCCGTTTCCGGTCAGCATCTCCGCGCCGGATAAGGTTACGGAAGGTGAAATCATTACTTACACCGCTGACGTTGTTTACAGTGGTAACTCCGCGGTGAACTACACGTGGGTAGTAAGTCCGTCGAGTGCGCGCGTCATCAGCGGACTCGGCACGCCGACCTTGAATGTCGATTCAACCGGACTGGGCGGACAACGCATCACCGCGACTCTAACCGCTGATGATGGATCGTCCGATCCCGCGTGCGTGCAGAACGCACAGGCAGTGTCGATCATCGCGCCGCTTAAAAAGGTGGCGATTGTTGCGCGTGAGTTTGACGAGTGTACCAACTGTACCTTTGACGATCAGAAAGCGCGTCTCGACAATCTCGCGGTGGAGTTACAGAACGATCCGACCACACGCGCTTACGTGATTGCTTACGGTGGCCGGATGAGTCCGGTGGGCCAGGTCGAGAAGTTGATGAGTCGTGCGCGAGACTACCTCGTCA
>DATNDM010000142.1:0-3086 GCA_035553235.1 Pyrinomonadaceae bacterium
GGCGTCACTCGTGAAGGTGTCCTCGCGTTGAATCAGTCAATGCTCGACGCCTGGCGCGCCGAGCTCGAGAGAACGTGGATGGGCTTTGGGAAAGGTGCGACGAAGGGAATCGCGGAAGCCTATTGGAAGTTTAAGAACGGCCTGAGTCGCCGGTTGAAAGACATGGTCCCCAAGTAAGTGTTAGACAGGATTTGCAAGATTTTCCAAGATTTACATGTTAATCCTGAGAAAAATCTTGTAAATCCTGTCTACGACTTGGGTAGATGGCTCGTATCATTGATCCCTAACACTCGCACAAACCCATCATCGCGCAGCTCGAACCTCGTAATCCCACAATTCGCACTCGATATCCACACGGGCTTCAACTCAGGCGCATCGAGGGCGCCCATCAGGTGTAACGCGAGGATGCATATAGTTCCCGTGTGACTGAACACCGCGATCTTCCCACCGCGATTCTCCTCGATGATGTCGTCCAGCTTTTGCCGCGCACGGTCGAGTAATTGCCGATAACTCTCACCGCCCGTCAACACGTACTCAAAATCGCGTCGCAGCAAAGCCGCGTACTGCTCTGGATGTTGTTGCGCCGCGTCTTCGAAGGTCAGACCTTCCATCACGCCCACATCACGCTCGCGAAAGGCGCTGGTGCCGTGCACACGCAGTCCAGTCATGTTCGCGAGCGGCTTCGCCGTTTCCATCGCGCGCGCGAGGTCGCTCGAATAGATCGCCGTCAATGATTCTGATTTGAGTGTGCGGGCCGTGACTTCGGCCTGGTTGCGGCCACGCGCGGACAAGGGCGTTGCCGTGTGACCGCCGAAGCGACGTTCAGCGTTCCCTTTGGATTGACCGTGACGGACGAGGAGAACGTACGTGGCGTTCGTTAAAAGGGGCATTTCTACATCAACTGCGGGTTCTATCTAAGCCGCAACGGCATCCGCCTTCAACTTCTCCGCCTGGTAATGCGCGACGAGCGCGTCGATGAAAGGATCGAGGTTGCCTTCCATCACCAGATCGAGCTGGTGGATCGTCAAGCCGATGCGATGATCCGACACGCGATTTTCCTTGAAGTTGTAAGTGCGAATTTTCTCGGAGCGATCGCCGGAGCCGACCATCGAGCGTCGTTCGCTCGCGAGTGCTTCGTGTTGTTTCTGCTCTTCGATCTCCTGTAAGCGTGCACGCAGAACACGCATCGCTTTGTCGCGGTTCTTGATCTGCGACTTCTCGTCCTGCATTGAAACAACGGTGTTCGTGGGCAGGTGCGTAATACGAACTGCGGAGTAAGTCGTGTTGACTGACTGGCCGCCTGGACCAGACGAGCAGAACGTATCGATGCGCAGATCCTTCGGATCGATCTTCACGTCGACTTCTTCAGCTTCCGGCAGCACGGCCACCGTGATCGCCGACGTATGAATTCGTCCACTCGCCTCAGTTTGCGGCACGCGCTGCACGCGATGAACGCCCGACTCGTGTTTCAACTTCGAATAGACCTTGTCGCCTTCGATCAGCACGATTGCTTCCTTGAGGCCGCCGATGCCTGACTCAGAAGCTTCGAGCACTTCGAAACGCCAGCGCTGTTTTTCAGCGTAACGCGAATACATGCGCACCATCTCGGCCGCAAACAGCGTTGCTTCATCGCCGCCCGTGCCCGCGCGAATCTCGAGAATTACGTTCTTCTCGTCGTTGGGATCGGTTGGGATCAGCAGGAGTTTGAGTTCCCGGTCTGCGTCGTCGATGCGGGTTTGCAGCGAATCGTGTTCGAGGCGCGCCATTTCGCGCATCTCCTCGTCGTCAGACGTGTCCATCAACTCGCGCGCATCCGCAAGCTCGGCTTTCAACGTCTTCCACGTTTGGTACTTTCGTACGACTTCTTCCAGCGTGCGGTGTTGCTTCGCGGCTTTCGCGTAGGCGGAAGGATTCGAGAGCAACTCGGGAGACGAAAGCTCCTGCGTCAACTCATCATACCGGCTAACTATCTGTTCGAGTTTGTCTAACATGTAGACCTCACAATCGCATCCTAATCTGATCTTCTCTGTGCAACCTCTGTGTTCTCTGTGTCTCGGTGGTTAAAAATCGTCATCAAAAACACCACAGAGACACAGAGGACGCAGAGGTTGCACAGAGAAGAATTCAAAGTCACGATAGCGGCGCCGGCAACGGCTCGCCCGTTTGCGGCTCCAGCTTCAAAGATTCTTTCAACGCTTCAATTGCAACTTCGAGTTGCTGATCGTCGGGCTCCTGCGTGGTGATGTTTTGCAGCCACACGCCCGGCCTCGTGATTAGTTTGAAGATCCAACTGCTTTCTTTCTTCGCCGACAGTCGAATGATTTCGTACGAAAGGCCGGCGACGACCGGCATCAGCGCGATACGGATCAGGAAGTTCAGCAACAACGAGTCAAACTTGATCACCGAAAAGAGAATGATCGCCACGAGCATCACAACCATCAGAAAGCTCGTACCGCAGCGCGGGTGCTGTCGTGGTTGTGTCCGTGCGTTCGCGACCGTCAACGGCAATCCGGCTTCCCAGGTGAACACTGTCTTGTGTTCGGCGCCGTGGTATTCAAACACCCGTTTGATGTCTTTGATGAGCGAGAAGCTGAAGATCATGATCAGAAAGAACGTCATGCGAATCAGCCCGTCGATCAGGTTGAATCCGACTGAGGGACGCACCGGATGCAGATAAGTTCTTACTGTGGACCACGCATTCGTGTACCACGCCTGTTGCTCCGGTTCTGCCGCGGGCGTCTTCGTCACTTCGGGCGCAGTTGTGTTCGTCACGGCGGGCGGAGTAGTGGCCCAGCCCGCGCCGATAAAGAGCGCATTCGTAAGCAGCAATGGCGCGGCGACGAACAGCAACACGTTGAAGATCAGCGCAAAGATTATCGAGCCGACCGCCGCGCCCGTCGTGCCTTTCTTCAACTCGTCTTTTGCACGCTTCTGCGTCGGCACCGGAAACAGACCCGGCACAGCGCCAGTCAGACCAGCAAAATCTCCTTCACCTTCGATCACAGCCGGCGAAAGCGCGACTTTCACTTCTTCGGCCGCCTCCGCTTCCGCGAAGGCTTCGTTCGCCGAGTAATTCAACGCCTTAA
>DATNDM010000143.1:0-3714 GCA_035553235.1 Pyrinomonadaceae bacterium
AACCACTCGGCATAGTCGCGAAATAACGCGACTATCTCCTGATACGCACATTCAACTTGTGCCGTCGTTGTGAGGCGTCGAAGCATACGTGAGGCGGCTCCTTTTTGTGATTTTATGGTGCGCTAATTTGAATTCCTCTGCGTATCTCAGCGGCCTCTGCGTTGAAAATATGCCTTAACGCAGAGAACGCAAAGATACGCAGAGCATCGTCGAGATAAACTTTTCAATTTAGGGCACCGCCTGATTTTTTGCCTTTTTGTGGCCTACTTCTACCCTGTGCTACATTTTTGGTCAACTGAATTATGAAGAACGTTTATCTCGCTGGAGCAGTAAGAACACCAATCGGCAAATTCGGCGGCACGCTCGCATCATGGACGGCCGCGGTCCTCGGCGTCGCGGTCGCAAAGGAAAGCCTGCGTCGCGCCGGTGTCGCCGCCGATCAAATCACGGACTCGATCTGGGGCTGCGCGCGACAGGCGGGCGGTGGTCCAAATGTCGCACGCCAGATCACATTTCGCGCCGGTGTTCCGCAAACAACTCCTGCCGCCACGATCAATCAGGCGTGCGGCTCAGGAATCAAAGCAATCATTCTCGCAGCGCAGGAGATCATGCTCGGACGGGCCGACGCGATCCTGGCGGGCGGCACGGAAAGCATGTCGCGTGTCCCTTACTTCGCCGAAGGCGCGCGTTGGGGCACGCGCCTGGGCAACGCGCAACTCGTCGATGGCATGTATCGCGACGGCTTCAGCGATCCACTTTCAGGACTGCTGATGGGCCAAACTGCCGAGAAGCTGGCGCGACAGTACGAAATCTCGCGCCAGGAGCAGGATGAGTTCGCGCTCGCGTCGCAACAGAAAGCAGAAGCGGCAATCGCGTCAGGTCGATTCAACGACGAGGTGATGGCGCTCGAGATCAGCGGTAAGAAAGGTGAGACGACGAGCTTCGCGAAAGACGAACATTGTCGCGCCGGAACGACGCTCTCCGATCTCGCGAAGCTTCAGCCGGTCTTTTACAAAGACGGCACGGTCACGGCCGGAAACTCGTCCGGCATTACTGATGGTGCAGCGGCAGTCGTCGTCTTGAGCGAAGCAGGACTCACGCGGTTCGGCACGACGCCGCAAGCGCGCATTGTCGATTACGAGATCTGTGGAGTCGCACCTGACATCATGGGTATTGGTCCAGTTCCGGCTGTGCGCACGCTGCTCGAGCGCCAGAAGCTCTCGCTTTCCGAGATTGATTTGATCGAGTTGAACGAAGCTTTTGCGGCGCAGGTCATCGCGTGCGATCGCGAGCTCGGTTTCGCCGCGGATCGTTTGAACGTCAACGGAGGCGCGATCGCGTTGGGCCATCCGATCGGCTGCACTGGCGTTCGCATCACGACGACGCTGCTGTACGAAATGCAGAAGCGACAAGCCAGACTCGGACTCGCGACACTCTGCGTCAGCGGCGGCATGGGACTCGCGCTGTTGCTGGAGCGTGTATGATCCGCCTGCGGAAACGTGCAGGTACACTGATCGCTGTTTCCGTGGTCCTACTCGTAACGGCTTCGTGTCGCTCGCAAAATGAAAGCCTCACAACATCGGCGACGCCGACCTCCAATGCAGTCGTCTCTTCAACTCCTCCATTCCAAACTAAAGAGCCGGAACGTTATCGCGCGGTCCGCACGATCACGGCTGTCAATGCGTCTGGTGAGACGCTGGTGACTAAGACTTCAGTGGCACGTGATGGTGAAATGCGGCGGCACGAGTCGGGGAAAATGGTTTACCTCGACGTGCCGGACGGGAAGTTCGTGTTGCTGCCCGGAGACAAGGTGTACGCGGATCTGACGGATCAAAGCACGATTAACTCCGATCAGGAAGAGGTTTCGCCCGAGGGCTTGCTGCACGAGGATTCGGAAAGCACGAGTTATCAAAAGCTCGGCGCCGAGACGATTAATGGTCGCAACACAAACAAATATCGAATCGTTGTTAACAGTTCGACGGCGCCCAACGTCAGCCAGAGTGAGACCGTGATGTGGATCGATGAAGCGTTGCAGATGCCCGTCAGGTCCGAAACCAAATCAGCCGGCGGCACGCGCGTCACGATGGAGCTTTCCGAGATAAAACTCGAGGCGGACAAGGATTTATTCACAGTACCAAAAGATTATCGCAAGCTTAGCTTTAGTGAGCTTCGGAAGCGTTTGACAACCCCGTGACATGGTCAGGGCATCCACTAACTCTCTCAATTTCCGCAGAAAGGCAGTTTGTAGTGAAAACACGATTTTTAACTGTGGCGGCTGTGCTCGTCGCACTTTGTTCACAACTCGAAGCTACAGCGCAAACGCGTTCGCGCAATACCACGCCCGCGGTTCCGACACTGATGTCCTCACTCCCGGAATCCGACGCGGTGGCGCAGGTGAAGATGCAGCAACTTTTGAACGAAGCGGTGCCACGCATATTCGCCGGCAGTCCCGCGAAGCTCAGCGAAGTGAACGCGAGTATCGATCGTTTCAAAGAACGAACGGGTCTCGATCCGCGCATGTTTCAGCAGGTGGCGCTCGGCGCTCGTTTCACCTATCCGTCCGAAGGCGTGACGAAAGTGCAGACCGTCGCACTCGCGAATGGAACTTTCAGCGCGGCGGCAATGGTCGCAGCCGGCAGAGTCGCTTCGAACGGCAAGTATCGGGAAGAAAAATATCAGGACAAGACGGTCTACATTTTCCAGGTTGATGAAAACTTAAAACTGCTTGGTCTATTCGACGTGAGGGTCGGCGAACTCGCCGCTGCGCCACTCGATACAAACACACTGGCGCTCGGCGATCCCGCCGGCGTGCGGCGTGTGATCGATGCGGGACGTTCGCGCAAACAAGCAAACGCGGAGTTGATCGCACTTGCGAGCAAAGATCCGAATGCAGTGATCGGATTCGGCAGCAACGTCACGGAAAAACTGGTTGGCAATCTCGACATCGGCAACGCTCCAATCGCATCAGACTTGCGCACCTTGCGACAGGTTTATGGCTCGGTCGGTACGACGGAGAGTGACCTGCAGATCTTCCTCGCCGCGCGTGCAGTGAACACCGAGGCGGCGAAGAACCTCGGCGATACGCTCGAAGGATTGAAACAGTTCGGCGCGTTATTCGTGGGACGATTGTCCGGAGCGAAAGGCGTGCTGGCGAAGAGCGCCTTGTCGAATTTGCAGATTGTTTCGCAAGCAAACGAACTGCAAATCAGAACGAGAGTGGCCCAGGCTGAGATCGGGCCACTGCTCGGGAATTAGAACTTTAGCCACGGGTGAACACGGATTTCACTGGTTTGGTTTTTGAATCCGTGTTCATCCGTGAAAATCTGTGGTCCTATTTATTTCGTTGGAAAGTTCAGGCCTGGGGGCAGACCCGGCTCAGCTGCCGGTTCGTCTTCCTCCAACTGGGCCATGACGTTCTCGTAGATCTTGATCTTGCCGTCCTTCTTCATCCGCTGCTCCACGCCGGCCACGTAATCATCAAACACCTGATCCTGGCGTTCGCTGATCATCGACTGCTTTAACGTGTCGCGTTGGGCGGCAAGTCCCGACATGTCAGCGTCGTTTCTCTTCGTGACACCGACTATCACCCACTTGTCCTCGACCTTGATCGGCGTCTTGTTAAACTCGCCCGCCTTCAAACTGTAAATCAGATCGTCCAGCGCAGGACTCGAACCAGCCTTGCCGAGCGATGAGCCGAGTTTGAACGACTCTTCC
>DATNDM010000144.1:0-6197 GCA_035553235.1 Pyrinomonadaceae bacterium
GCCGGTTAGCTTTGCCTCAAAAGTCAGAAATCAGTGTTGGATCGGGTCAGTACAGGGAGCGGTAGCGACCTGGTCAGTGATCAGCATGCGATATTTCTAATGGTTCTTGATTCCTATGGGTTGACCAGGTCGCTACCGCTCCCTGTACTGACCCGATCCAAGCACCATCCCGACTTTGAGGCACAGTCACATTGAATCATTCGCATGGGGAGCTGCAGTAAAGGGGAGGTTGAAATGAAAGCAAACGTTTTTCGAGGTAAGAACAAAATAGGGATCGAAGAGGTAGACAAACCGCGTGCTCGAGCTGGTGAAGCAGTTATTCGCGTCACCCTGACGACGATCTGTGGAACGGACCTGCACATTGTGAGGGGCGAATACCCGGTTGCAGCCGGCTTGATTATCGGACACGAACCGGTGGGCGTAATCGAAGAGCTCGGCGATGGTGTTTCGGGATACAACATTGGAGATCGCGTGCTCGTGGGCGCCATCACGCCCTGCGGCCAGTGCCGCGCCTGCTTCGCCGGTCATTCATCGCAATGTGGACACGGCGAAGGCTACGAGGCGCTCGGAGGCTGGCGATTCGGCAACACGATCAATGGCGCCCAGGCTGAATATCTCAGGATCCCATACGCGCAGGCGAACCTGGCAAAGATTCCGGATGAGCTGACCGACGAACAAGTGGTCCTACTTGCGGACATTGCGTCGACAGGTTTCAGCGGCGCCGAATCCGCTCAGATCAAGATCGGCGATTCGGTCGTCGTTTTCGCGCAGGGACCAATCGGACTGTGCGCGACGGCCGGCGCCAAGCTAATGGGAGCCACGCTGATCATCGGCGTCGACGGCGACGAGCACCGCCTGGCGATGTCGAAACGAATGGGCGCAGACGTCACGCTCGATTATCGAGACGTCGATGTAGTCGCGGAAGTAAAACGTCTGACCGGTGGTGGCGCTGACGTCGCGATTGAAGCTTTGGGGACGCAGCAAACGTTTGAAAGCGCGCTGCGCAGTCTGCGGCCGGCGGGAACGCTGTCGAGTCTCGGTGTCTATTCCGGCAAACTTCAAATTCCTTACGAAGCCTTCGCCGCGGGGATTGGCGATCACCGCATCGTCACGACGCTTTGCCCGGGCGGCAAGGAACGTATGAGGCGCTTGATGGAGGTTGTACGTCATGGTCGCGTGGATCTCACGCCGTTACTTACGCACACCTTCGCTCTGGACGACATACAGGCAGCTTACGACTTGTTTGGCGAGCGGCTCGACGGCGTGATGAAAGTCGCGATTCGACCTTGATGGTCCAGGTGGCTAAACCATGAAGATACTCATCGGTTACGACGGTTCCGAATGTGCTGAGGCAGCGCTCGAAGATTTGCAGCGCGCTGGGCTGGATATCGACACCGAGGCGTTTGTCATGACTGTGGCGGACGTCTTTGTTCCAATGCCAGTCGACGAAGAAGTTGAGAACACCGTGCCGGTGTACATTCCGCAGGCTGTCAGGCGTGCGCACGAGCGGGCGGAACACCAGCTCGCGCAGGCGGCGGATCTGGCCAGGCAAGTGAGTGAACGGATCAGCTCGCTCTTTCCAGCCTGGAGTATCAGCGCCGGCGCCGAAGCGGATTCCCCCGCCTGGGCGCTCATCAGAAAAGCTGATCAGTGGAAACCCGATCTCATCGTGATGGGCGCTCGTGGTCACTCCGTGTTCGGCGGCCGGCTGATACTCGGCAGTATCTCGCAGCGAGTTCTGTACGAGGCGCGTTGCTCAGTTCGTATCGCGCGCGCTTCAGACCACCCTCCTGACAAGCCTGTTCGATTACTGATCGGCGTAGATGATTCGCCCGATTCGAATGCAGCGGTGGAAGCAGTTTGCAATCGTCACTGGCCCGAGGGAACCGAAGTCGCTCTCTTGGCTGTCGTGGATACGGTGATGCCGATCAGTGCGAATTCTTCGGAACCGTCTGCCATGAAGTGGATCGAAGTCGCGGATGAAAGCAACTGGAACCAGGTACGCGAGATCTTTGAGCCGGCCGCACAAAGAATTCGCAACGCGGGATTGCATGCGGAAGTCTTGATCAGACGCGGTAATCCAGCGGACGAAATTCTCGAAGAAGCCGACACGTGGGGTGCAGATTGCATCTTTGTCGGCGCGAGAGGAACGCGAGGCATCGACCGTTTACTGCTCGGTAGTGTTTCCTCGGCTCTTTCGGCGCGAGCGCACTGTTCGGTGGAAGTGGTGAGGCCAAAGAAATAGAAATTCCATGGGAGAACACAACGTCCAACAGTACGTCGATGAGAGAAAGACGCAGGCCTTTATGAAGGCGCTGCTCGAAGATCTCTGCGCGCTCGCTTACATGGTCGACGAAGGTTATCTCGAGAGCGATGTCACACGAATCGGTGCGGAACAGGAGATGTTCCTGATCGACCGCTATTTGCGACCCGCTCCCATTTCTTTAGAAGTTCTCAAGCAGACCCACGACGCGCGCTTGACGACCGAGGTCGCCCGCTTCAATCTCGAAGCCAACCTCACTCCGCTCAAACTCGACGACGATTGTTTCAGCCGCCTGGAACAAGAACTCGTCGATGTGATCGAGCTGGCCCGCAGCAGCGCCGCAACTCAGGGCGCGGATGTTCTTCTCTCAGGCATCTTACCAACGCTGCAAAAATCAGATCTGACGCTCGACAATCTCACGCCTGTCGCGCGGTACCACGAGTTAGATCGAGGCGTGATCCGGTTGCGCGGCGGCCCGCTTGCCATTCACATCAAAGGATTGGACGAACTGCACCTGACGCACGACAACATCATGATGGAATCGTGCAACACCAGTTTCCAGGTCCACTTTCAGAGCAATGCGAAAGAGTTCGCCAATCATTACAACATCGCGCAGGCGATTACGGCGCCAGTGCTGGCCGCTGCGGTCAATTCGCCGCTGCTGTTTGGTCAGCGCTTGTGGCAGGAAACTCGGGTCGCGCTATTTCAGCATTCAACCGACGAGCGTTCCCGCCCGCAACTGGCGCGCAACCAGCCGACGCGCGTCAGCTTCGGTGACCGTTGGCTTGAGCATTCCGTCATCGAACTCTTTCAGGATCAGATCGTACGTTTCCGTCCGATCATGATTTCCGAGCCGGACGACAATCCGTTCGAAGTCCTGGCGCGCGGAGGGACGCCTCTGCTTTCAGCCCTGCGTATGCACAACGGCACAGTTTGGCGCTGGAATCGGGCCTGCTATGGCGTGACTGAAGGTGTCGCTCATCTGCGGATTGAGAATCGGGCGTTACCTTCCGGTCCAACGATCGTCGATGAAATCGCAAATGCCGCATTCTTCACCGGTTTAATGGTGGCACTTCCGCACGCGTACGGTGAGATTGCGAACCGAATGGTTTTCGACGATGCGAAGATGAACTTTTTCCGCGCCGCGAGGCATGGGCTTGATGCTCAATTCCAGTGGATTGACGGACAAAGCCATACCGCGACTTCATTGATTCTGCGCCAACTGCTTCCGCTTGCGCGTCAGGGTTTGAGCAGTTCGCACGTAGCCAGTGAGGACATTGACAAGTATCTCGGCATCATTGAAGAACGAACGCGAAGCGGACAAACCGGCGCACGTTGGATAATGAAATCGGTTTCCGCCAAGGGTAACTCCGCATCAACAGACGGCGGGCGAAGAAGACTGACAGTCGCGATGCTGGCAAACCAGAAACAAGGTCAACCCGTCCATCGTTGGCCCACAATCGAGAATGCCGATTCTGAAGAATGGGAGGACGGCTATCGCACTGTCGGCCAGTTCATGTCAACGGATCTGTTCACCGTGAGTCCCGACGATCCGATTGATCTTGCCGCCAGTGTAATGGACTGGCGACACATCAGACATGTTCCTGTTGAGATCAAGAAGGTCGGTTGGTTGGTTTGGTAACGCATCGCGGATTACTTCACCTGATCAGCAACGGAAACCGCTCTAAAGAAAGCAAACCGATCACTGTGCGGCAGATCATGGTGGAAAACCCCGTCACAGCTTCGCCTTCGACCTCATCGTTAGAGGCGATCGAGCTCATGCGCAGCAATGGCATTGGCTGTTTGCCTGTCGTCGAAGCAGATCAGTTAGTCGGCATTGTAACTTCTTACGACTTCCTGAAAGCCTGCGCGAAACTCTTCCAGCAACATCTCGCAACTGACAGCGAAGGATCTAAGCAGTCTGCCTCCGGCCAGAGTGCTTAACGACTGGGTGAGGAATCTCGCGTGTCGCATGCGCAAATTTCCACTAGAAACTGCCGCGAAAACAACAAGAATGCGTGATTGTCACCTTTCCCGGGCTTGGCATAACCATTGCGCTGGCAAGGGTGCCTGATGTTTGAGGTGACCGATATTTGAGTTGGAGCGGCTTTGCCCGAAAAAACTGATTTCTCTGTGCCACCTCTGTGTTCTCTGTGTCTCTGTGGTTAAGGGATTGTTCGTAAAAACAACCACAAAGACACAGTGAACACAGAGGTGGCACAGAGAAAGCAAACTCTTCGGGCAAAGCGAGGTGGGAGCCTGACATGCCGAGCGCGCAAACAATAAAGATCGAAGAACCATTTGAAGTACCGGCAGCGGAATCGCACGTTGATCTCCATTCGCTCCTGAACACGATCCGGCCGTCGCACACAGGCAATCTGAATGTGCTTCACGGTCGCGGCAGTGTTCTGTTTGCCGAAGGGGAGCCGGCTCGCGGCGTCCATCTGTTGCGAACGGGCCGAGCGGTGGTTTCGATCGCATCGAGTGAAGGACGGGTCGTGATGCTTCGTATCGCCCAGGCAGGCGATGCCGTAGGGTTGAACTCAGTACTGCGAGATTGTCCTTACGATACGACGGTCAAAGCTCTCGAACCATGTCGCACAGATTTCGTGTCCCGCGCTGAACTGATGGAATTGATGCAGCGCAGTCCGGCAGGTGCTGACGCCGTCCTGAATTTGTTGAGCCGAGAACTAACTGAACTGACTGAGCGTGCGAAGTTATTACTCCTGCCACAAACAGTGAGCGGCCGGCTCGCGAAACTGTTGCTTGGGTGGATCAACGGAAACAGTACAGACAGTTTGGCCACAGTGCGACTCGACCGGCTTTTTACTCACGAAGAGATTGCTCAAATGATTTGCACTTCGCGAGAGACAGTCACGCGCCTGCTTTCGAATCTTTGTAAGAAAGAGATAATTAGCGTCACATCCGATAGCATTCTGATTTACAATCGCCTGGCTCTGGAGAAGCTCGACTTAATGTGACGGGCGTCACATTAAAAACAACCAACTAAATCTAAGATACTCCACGAACTCAGCGTCAGTTTTACTCAGGTCAATCCAGGAAGGACCTTATCGTGTACAAGTTGATCAAAGTACTCTTGCTTTGTAGCTTCCTATTGGCTGCCGTTGGTTTGTTGACTTCCAACGGCTCGTCGCACTCTGGTCAACAGGCGCAAAGTAAAAGTGCGACCTACAAGCCTGAGGACTACGTGGGCAGTGAGGCCTGCAAAGACTGCCACGAAGATCAGTTCAAAGCCTTCTCCCACACGTCGCATGCTCAGCTCGTCAAAATCAGCAGTTGGAATAACAAGGTGACGGGTTGCGAGTCGTGTCATGGTCCAGGTAAGGCGCACTCGGAGGAAGGCGATCCGAAGAAGATAATTTCCTTCAAGAACAAATCGTCCAAAGAGATTTCCGAAACGTGTTTGGGCTGCCACTCCGGCAGGGAAGAACACAACAACTTCCGGCGCGGCGAACACTGGCGCAACGACATCGGTTGCACTGACTGCCATTCAACACATTCTGAACCAAGCGGACGTCAACTGGCGGCGTCGAATGTGTTCGTCTCAAAGGCAAACGCACAAAAGCCGGGCTTCTCCGATCTGAAGTTGCTGAAAAACAGCGAGCCGCAGCTTTGCCTCAGTTGTCATGGCGAGACCAAGCACCAGTTCAACTTGCCGTTCCATCACAAGGTGCTCGAAGGCGCGATGAAGTGTAGTGATTGCCACAATCCTCACGGCGGTTTCGAACTCAAGCAAACAAGACTGGCGACTGGCGCCGACGCGGCTTGCATCAAGTGTCACGCAGACAAGCAAGGACCGTTTGTTTACGAGCATGCGCCGGTGAAAACCGATGGGTGTATTGCGTGTCACACACCGCATGGTTCGTCTAACCCGCGATTGTTGATTACGAGTCGCGTTGCGCAACTCTGTTTG